>NZ_JBFTNO010000185.1:0-6354 GCF_056397525.1 Arthrobacter sp. 05L45_2
TCCTGGAACCGGGCCATGTCGGTGCGCAGGGCGTGGTTAGTTCCCGGCACGGCGGGCAGCAGCCACGCGGAGGCGTTCCTATCTTTTACCGAGGCCATCAGTGCCGCCTCCCTTTCCCGGATTTTGTTTTGGGACGGGCCGGATCCTGTCCGGGGCGGGCGTCCGCCACTTCGAAAGGCTCACGGGCGTCGAGGCCAAGATTCTTGTATCCGCGTGGATAAGCGGGCCCGGCAAAACCAATCTCATCCCAGGCCAGGGGATGCGAGTAGAAGGCCGTGCACGCATACCGGGTCCAGAGGCTCCACACCTGGGGTGCCTGCCGCCCCCGCCACTGTTCGGCGTGGTGAATGTCCGTCAGGAGGCCTTCCTGCTCATCCCAGGACAGCTCGCAAAACGCGTTCCCGCTCCGGGCCCGGGCCTCGGCGTCCAACGCCGCGAGGGTGCTGCGCCAGGCCGCCGGGTCCGGTTCCATGCCTTCGTAGTGCCAGCCGTCGGTCTGGTCCTCGGCCAAACGTGAGTCGACCATGTTGACCACCGGGACCCGGGGTTCCTGGCGCTGGTCCAGCAGTTGGTCAAACAACGCCCTAGCCGCTGCCTCCTCCGCGACGGTGAAGAAGCGCAGGTCGGCCGGCCGGCCGAGGCGTGCCAGGACGACGCCTTGCGTCACCTGATCCCAGTGCCCGGATTGCCCCTGGGCATCGAAGCCCGGGAAGCGGCCGCCCCCGTCCTTCGGATCCAGTGGCAGGGCCGTCACTTTTCCCTCCTGAGCACCGCGGCGAGCAGACCCATGCCGCCCACCAGAGTCACCAGGAGCGGGGCCAGCAGCGGCGGCCCCATTTCCATGTTGTACTTCAAGTTCGAAAACCCGCCGGGTTTCTGCGCAATGCCCCGGGCGTGTAGATATGTTCCCTGCAGGCCGTTGGCGACAATCGCTGCGGAGGCCAGGGGGAGCGCCGTTTTGGCCATCCGCCTGCTGAACACTCCAGCCACGCCGGCAGCTGCTCCGACCGGTCCGAGGGCAACAGGGATCCACATCAGTTTGTTGCCAAAGCTTGCCTTGTCATGCTCAAAATAAATTTCCGCGGCGGTCACGAGGGCGCCGATTGCGGTAATCCCGGAAAGGGACCGCTCGAAGCGGCCGGTTTCCACGTTGCGGATCATCCGGTCTATCCCGTAGACGGTTGCCCCGGGTGTAACTGGTGTCTTCATGGCGCTCCTTGTCGTCAGACTGGTTCTACCGCGACGCAAATATTTCATTTGCGCAACAGATGGATGGATACTCGTGGTGTGGCAAATTCAGAAGATGCAGAACAAGCCGCCGGTGCGCGGAAAGTGATCTTGGGTGGCAGCGAGGTGGATGCGGTGGTACGGGCGGCCAACATCTTTCTCCGGGTCGCCGCGCAGTCAGTGGCAGAAGTAGAAGACGTGGTGACGACACCGCAGTTGCGGGTGCTGGTGCTCATCGCGAACCGCGGCCCGCAAAACCCCGGTGCTGTGGCTGTCGAACTGGGGGTCCATCCCTCGAACGCCACGCGAACGTGTGACAGGCTGGTACAGGCCGGGCTGATTGAACGGGGCGAGGATCCGCAGGACCGCCGCCTATCCAAGCTGGTCCTCACCGCCAAGGGCATGCAACTGGTTGAGCAGGTCATGTCACACCGGCGTGAAGCGATAGCAGCGGTCCTGGAACACCTGCCCGCCCAGACCCGGAAGTCCCTGACCGAGGCCATGAACGCGTTCGCGAAGGCCTCCGGGGAGACTGAAACCGAAGACGGGCGCTTCGCCCTGGCCCTCCACCGCTGAATCGACATAGTTTCACCGCCGCTTGCGTAGGGCCGCTGGCGGGAGCGCCGCGGGCCGGCGCGGCCTGATCCGACCGCTCAGGCCAAATTCCGTACCTGCGAACAGGGCGGCAACCACAGCGTCCAGCGCGGCGACCCTGCGGCGCCGCCGATCCGTAACCGCCAACCCCACCATGCTGGCCGAGTGCAACGAGTCCACCACACCGGCGCCGACGTGCAGCAATCGGGAGGCAGGCGCCGCACCAATGACCAGCGCCTGCAGGAGGTGCCTCGCGCCAAGAATACGGACCACTGCGCGAACCCGCCGGTCCGGCTGGTGTCCGAGCGCCAGGCGGAAGATCATGCCCGGACAGGCCAGCTGGCACAGTCCGTACACGGCCCGGGTGGCTTCCAGCGCCCTCACCGCACTGTCCTTCCCAGCAGCGAACCGCCGAAAGCCCACAGACCCAACGCGGTGGCGCCGGCAGCCGCAAGGACGGTGCCGTGGTGGTGGGAGGCCCATAGTTGAGGGCTCCGCGCCGCCGAGCGGGCATCGAACGCCCCGTGGGTGCCGAAATCCCGGTCCCCGTCGGCCGGTTCCCAGAGGTTGACGGGCTGTTCCGGGTCGCGGCGTTGCGGCCTCTGCTGGGAAGCGAATCCTTTCCGGGCCAGGTACCTGTCCAGCAGCCCGGGGGCCACAGCGTTCGCCACCAGGGTGGCTGCGGTGCTGGCCCCCACCCAGTACTCCCGGCGCTGCGGGTGGGCGGTGGCAAAGAGCACCCCGCGGGCAGCGACTTCCGGCTGGTAAATCGGCGGAACCGGCTGGGCCTTGTTCGGCACTCTGGAAAGCACCCAGCTGAACTGTGGCGTGTTGACCGCAGGCATTTGCACCATGGTCGTTTTGATCGGACTCCCGTCGTGCAGCAATTCGCAGCGAAGTGATTCGTTGAAGCCCTGGATGGCGTGCTTGGCGCCGCAGTAGGCGGACTGCAGCGGGATGCCCCGGTAGGCCAGCGCCGAGCCGACCTGGACGATGGTGCCCCGGTTATGTTTCTTCATGCGATCCAGCGCGATCATTGTTCCGTAGACGTATCCCAGGTAGCTGACGTCGGTGACGCGTTTGTATTCCTCCGGCTTGATCTCGGCGAAGGGGGCGAACACGGAAGTGAAGGCAACGTTGACCCAGATGTCAATCGGTCCCAGTTCCTGCTCTATGCGGCTTGCTGCCGCGTCGAGGGCATCATGGTCGGACGTGTCCACCGCGATGGTCAGGGCACGGCCGCCCGAGTCTTCGACTTCTTTGGCTGCACCGGCAAGCCCTGCCTCGCCGCGCGCCAGCAGGGCGACGGAGGCACCATGCCGGCCAAAGGCAATGGCCGTGGCCCGCCCGATACCGCCGCTGGCGCCGGTGACAACGATTGTCTTGTCCCTGAAGGTGTTCATGCGTGCTCCTCGTCCTCGCCCGGGCAAGCTCGCCCGGAGGTGGTTGGTGGTGCTCACTGTCAAGAATTCAGGCCCCGCCATGGTGGCGGGGGATCCGCCAGCCGCCGGGATGTTTCCAGCAGGGCTGCGTGCACAAAGGCCTGGGGGAAGTTCCCCCGGAGTTGGCGTTGTTCGATGTCGTACTCCTCTGTGAAGAGTCCCGGGGAGCCGCAGGCGGCACGGTTTCTTTCGAACCAGCGAGCCGCTTCCGTGGTCTCCCCGCTTTGGTGGAGGGCCATGGCCATATCGAAGCCGCACAGCAGGAAGGCGCCTTCGGATTGGTCCAGCGGCCGTCCGTCCTGGCGGAAGCGGTACAGGTACCCGTCGTGGGCAAGGTCGTCCCGGATCGCTTTGAGAGTGGCCACGGACCGGGGATCGTCGGCCGGAAGGGCGCCCCGGATTACCGGGAGAAGCAGGGACGCATCGACCCGGTCGTCGTCGGGTGCCCGTTGCCACCGTCCGCTGGAATGCAGGCAGTCGTTGGCCACATCGGTAATGAGGGCGTCAGCCTGCGAGGTCCACGCGGCCCCCTGTTGCGGCGGGGCATTGCGGCCGATGGCGCGCAACCCGGCGGCGCAGATGAGGCGGGAGTGGGCCCACCTTCTGTTGTCGAGTTCCCACATGCCCGCGTCAGGTTCCTGCCACCGCGCCATGATGGCCTCCGCGCAGATCTCCGCCGCCTTCCAGTGCTCGAGGTTCAGACGGTCATGCTCCGCAGCGGCGGCGAACAGCAGCAAGGACTCCCCGAATGCGTCCAGCTGGAACTGGTCATTGACCCAGTTGCCGGCCTTGCCGGACCCCCCGGGGTAGCCGGGCAGCCCAACATCCCATTCATCCGGGACCCGGCCCCCCTCGGTGGTGTAGGCCGGCTTCATTTCCGGTCCGTCCGTGAGCAGCCTCGCCGAAACAAAACCGACCGCGCTATCCAGCAGCGGAAACATCTTGCAGGCCGCCACCGACTGGCCGACAAAGCACTGATCCCGGATCCACGCGTAGCGGTAGTCGTAGTTCCTTTTCTGCCCGGCCCGTTCGGGCAGGCCCATGGTCGACGCGGCGACCATGGCTCCTCCCACCCCGGTCATTCCGCGAAGAACGGCGTAGGACTGCCGGCAGTCGTCCGCGGATATGGTGTTGTCGAAGCGGGGGACTGCCGAGTGCCACGCATTTTCTGTCGCGCTCCACGCCGGAGCGGCCTGCACGGGCTCCGCGGGCAGTTCGCGGTTGGAGATTTCCAAAACCAGATCGTGGTGTTCGCCTTCGGCAAGTTGGAGAACCACTTCGAGTCCTTCCGATCCCGCCTTCGCCCCCGGCGCGCCGCCGAGGCGGATCCTGAGGTCTCCGGAGCTCGCGGTCCATAGACCGTCGGCACAGGAAAGCCTGGTCATCTTGTGCTTGCCGAAGTTCGCTCGGGCGTCCAACGTCACCCGCACGGTTACCTGGCCCCGCGCGGCACGGATCCGGCGCAGCAGCACGGCCCGGGTTGGATCCCCGGGGTACGCCAGCGCTTCCCGGCATTCAATAATTCCTGAGCCGGTTACCCACCGGCTCACCCAGATCAGCGTTCCGTCCTCGTACTGTCCGCCCCAGACGTTGTGCGGGTCGGTAGGCGTCACGGCGTACGTTCCGGGGCCGCCCAAGAGTCCCGAGAACACCGCGTCGTCCTGCCATTGCGGTGCACACATCCACACCACTTCCCCACCGGGGCCTATTAGGGCCGCACGGGCGCCGTCGGCAACCATTGCGTACTCACGTAAAACGTGAGGGGGAAAGCCCGGAAGCGAATTACTAAGCATGTTATGTAGCCTAAGCGCAATAATTGCGTTATCGCAATGAATAACCTGAAGAATTGCTGGGCGCCCGGCGGTGGCCGAGCTGGGATGGGGAATCGGCGGGGCGTTCCCTAGTGTTGTTTCTCTTCACGGTCCTGGCCGAGGTGGAGCTTTCCTTTGACCCGTTCGATTCCTTCGGCGACCAGGGCCTTAGCGGAGTCGCGTACGACCCCAATCTCGTCGGGGTCCTTCTTGAGAAGGGCTTCTGCGGTGTGCTTGGCGAACTCAAGGGTGATGTGCGGGGGAAGGGGTGGGACGTTCTTGCTGGTGTACGCGTCGATGAGGGTGACACCGTGGTTCGCGAATGCGGTCTCCCATGCGCCGGCGACCTCACTGTCGGTCTTGACCCGGATGCCGGTAAACCCGAGCAATTCCGCCCACCCGGCATAGTCAACCGACTGGACGTCCTGGGAGGTGGGCCACACAGGATTGGCGTCCTCGGTACGCATTTCCCAGGACACCTGTGTGAGGTCGTTGTTGTGCAGCACCATGATGATCAGCTGCGGATTCTCCCATTCCTGCAGGTATTTCTTGATCGTGATCAGTTCGTTCAAGCCGAGCATCTGGAAGGCCCCGTCACCGATGGTGCAGACAACAGTACGGTCCGGATAGGCGAACTTTGCCGCTATGGCGTAAGGCATCGCGGCGAGCATGCTGGCAAGGCGTCCGGAAAGATCACCAAGCATGCCGCGGCGGAGTCGGATGTGGTGTCCGTACCAGTCCGCCGTGGATCCGGCGTCGGCGGTGACGATGGCCTGCGGGGGCAGGCGCTTGTTCAACTCGTGGTAGACGCGTCGGGGGTTGACGCCGTCCTGATAGGTCAGCATGGCCTGGGCTTCCATCTCGTTTTCCCACTCCACCATTTCCTCGGCGACGGTGTTCTGCCAGGAGAGGTCGGTTTTTGCCTCTAGATGCGGGATGAGCGCGGTGAGGGTTGCCCTCACGTCACCCCACAGGTTGAGTTCGGTGGGGTAGCGCAATCCCATTTGCTCGGGCTTGAGGTCGACTTGGATCGCGCGTGCCTGTCCGCTCTCGGGCAGGAACTGGCTGTACGGGTAGTTGGTGCCGAGGAATACGAGGGTGTCGCATCCGCTCATCTGGTGGGCACTGGGCAGGGAGCCGAGGAGACCGAGTTGCTGCGAGTGGTGCGGCACGTCGGAGGGGATCACTTGTTTGGCGCGAAGGGCCGTGATCAGGCCGGCACCGCAGAGCTCGGCGGCCCTGAGGACCTCGTCGGTGGCCCCGTTTGCGCCGTGGCCGAC
>NZ_JBFTNO010000186.1:0-6347 GCF_056397525.1 Arthrobacter sp. 05L45_2
GTCCCAGCCAGTGCCTGCCAGGCACCACTGCGTAGTCGGGCAACTGCCCGTGGAACCTGCGGTGACATCGTTGAAACTGCTGGTGTGTGAATAGGGAATCGAGTTAGCCAGTGTGGAGGAGTTCCCGGTGTTTCCTGAGAGTGCATACATGGCGGCGATCAGGGGGGAGGAAAGGCTGGTGCCTCCGTACTGGGCCCAGGACGATGCAGAGCTGGTGGTCGGCGCATAGACCGACAGGCCGGTCTGCGGATCTGCGTCGGCGGAGACGTCGGCCGAGGCGCGCTTGCTGCAGCCCGTGCCGAATGACGCCGCTGCTGTCAGAGCCGCATTAACACTGGAGCATCCGGATCCCGAACCGGACCATGCGGATTCGCCCCAACCCCTGGTGCTCGAGTCCTTGACCAAAGACGTGCCACCCACTGCTGTGACGTAGCTCGATGATGACGGGTAGGACGATCCGGTGTAGCCGTTGTCGCCGGTGGAGGCCGTCACGGCGATGCCGGGGTGGTTGTAGTAGGCGCCGTAGCTGGAATCCGCGGAGTCGCCTCCGCCGTAGCTGTTGGAGATAGCGGCGACACCCGGCTGCTTGGCGGCTGTGGCGACAGCCGTTCCAAGATTGGCCAGGCTGGCTGTTGATGCCTGGACTACCAGGATTTTGCAGCCCGGGCAGGCGGCAGAGACCGCGTCGACGTCAAGGGCCGTCTCGCCAGCCCAGCCCGCGTCGAAGCGGGGAAGTTTACTGCCGCCGTTCTGGTCCATGATGGTTAGGCACTTGTTGCTGACAGTGCAGGCCGGCAGGCCAAACTGGGCGCGGTAAACGCCAAGGTCGCGCTCGAGGTTCGGATAACCGTATGCGTCCACGATGGCCACGGTACGCCCGCCGGGGTTGAGGCCGGCGATGTTATAGGCGCTCTGAATATCGGCCGGAGTCTTACCGGTGGGCGGCGGCGTGGTGGACGCGGGCTGGACCTTTCCACCCTGGGCTGCGTTTGCCGTGGCTGAGTCGTCGACAAGTTTTAGCGCAAAGCATGAGGCGTGACCGCTTGGAGCGTCGGCGCAGACTCTCTGCGCATGCCAGTTGGCGGATGGAGCCGGCTGGGCGTTTGCCGGCGGCGCGAACGACGAGAGCGCACCAGCCAACAGCAGTAAGGTCCCTGAGACGCTAAGAATTTTCTTCACAAACTCTCCCTGAGGATCAACGTGATCCGTGTTGACAAAACCTGTCAGCACGTCGTGACAGAGAGTGTTGCACTATTTGTGAGAGTTGTCACTCATTTATTTTTCGGGGGTGACAGCCCGTCCGAGAGCAGCGGGGGAGTGGTTCGGGGCGGAAGCGGACCGGCGATGGCGAATTGGGCTTTGTCTGAGTCGCCACCGAAATCGATCCGGATAATTTTCTTTAAGGAGTAGCGGCTCATTTCACGATGCCACCGCGCCTGAGCGTCGACTTCCAAGAGCCAGACATGCTTGTCCCCCAATTCACCGCAGCTCCGATGAAAGATTTGTCCGGCCACGTCCGCTCTGTGAGCGCTGACCGTCGGGAGCGCCTTCGTTCAAGTAACCCTCGCCCCGGGTATTCTGCGAGGGCCGCGAAAGTCCGACAGCAGTGGAGAGGAATGGGTGACGACGCCCCGTACGTTGACGCTCCGGCCCCTGTTTGTCACGAGGGCTGCCATGGGCGCCTTTGTGCTGACGTTTCTGGCCTTGGTTGTCGCCCAGGCGCCGCYTCCGCCGACTGGTCCCGAGGAGAGCGAATGGTTCGTGGCTGTACTTGATGTGGCGACGTTTGCGCTTTTCGTCGGTTTTCTCTTGTGGATGAGTTGGCGGAACTGGCGATTGGCCGTTCTCCTGTCCGAGTCCGAAGTAACGGTTCAAGGATTTTTCCGGCACCGGACCGTTCCGCGGGCGGCGGTGTTGGACTTAGTAGTGGACCAGCTTGTCTGGGAGCGGGCGGATGGGGAAATCCAGGTCACTCGGATCACGGCTTTCCTGACGCCCCCAGCGGGTCTGGCCGGCGTCGTGGTTCGCCACAACGAAAGATGCCTCGCCCTGTTACGCAGCGAGTTCCCGGGCATTTCCAGCGGGGAACCAGGGATCGGCGGTTGGAATGGCCGACTCCGGGCCGAGGAGGACCGTCATTACGACACACCAACTTTTCAACGCCCGCGACAGGGGGACGAGCCACCCAAGCATGCAGGGGCGTTTAGGTCCTGGCGGGATGCACTCCCCATGATGGCGCAGTTGGCAGGCAGTCTTCTCCTCACCGCCTTCGCCTTGTGGCAGCTGCTGAGATCGTTGGGAGGGGTGGCGGGCGCAGATGTTCCGAGTGCTAACGTTCCCGGCCCCTTTGCACCAGAGAACGTCCTCGGCGCGACCTTGCCATATTTGCTTATGGCTGCATTGGCGCTGGGCTCCACGGTCCGGCTTTTCCGCTTCGCTCTTCGAAAGCGTCCGAACTCAAAGTGAGACCCCAGCTGTGAGGCCACCCATGATACGCCCGAGCTTAGGCTTCCCGCTGCCGCTTGGATGGGGTGAATGCACTCATTGATTTCGCCAACACGATGCGCCAGCCGACGTGAGTATTAGCTAAAAAACCGCGAAATTACGGTGGTGCACATTTGGCGCTTTCCGCCATAAGTCTCACATTCATGCCGGGCGGACTGTTCCTTGCCTACTCCCGGGGCACGCCCGCGGCGGACTCGGCTACCTTCAGGGCCTCGCCGTACGCCGTGACCGCGGACCGGTAAGTGGCCACGCTGCCCTCCGACTTGGCCTCTTCGGCTTTCCTTCTGGCCCGGATCATGGCCGCAGTCGCGGGGAAGGCGGTATCGGACATGGCGGGGAAGTCGAACTGGAGTTTCGGGTCGACCTCGTAGGCCAGCCACCGGCTGTCAAGCTGTTTGTGCCGGGCGGCCACCGAAGCGAAGGCCTGGGCATCCACCACCGACAGGGCGCCCAGGGCCGCGGGTGCAACGCCGGCGGCTTCCGCGGCCTTCCAGACGGCCTCGCGCTGGCGCTGCAAGGCGTGTGCCGTCCCCAGTTCCCGGGGGTCTTTGAGCCGGTGTTTGAGCATCATGTTGTTCTCGTAGATCCGGATCTCCTCCGGCGTCAGGTTGTCGAGCTCCCCGGCGCTTTTGCTGACGACGTCGGCAGGGCCTCTTCGGCTGGCGATGCTGCTGCTCGGAATAGGGAACAGGAATTTGCCGGCCAGGAAGCCGCCGGCCAGGACAGCGAGGACAACCCAGTCCGGTGCACCTGCGGAGCCGCTCGAGCCGGCTAGAAAGAAGCCGCCCGCACTGGTGACCGCCTGGCCCGTGGTGAACGTCAGTCGGGTCTTCCTGAAGCGGCGTACCGTGCGATGCGTGGTGAGCTGCCTGTAATGACACGAGCGGGCATCAGCGATCCACTTGCGGGCTCGGTCCACCGGTTGCGGGCTTTCAGTCATGGTCCCGAGGGTACCGTGGACCACCGACGTCACCAGCCGCCGCGCGTCGACGTGTGACCTTTCCGGGCGTCGTCGGGCATCGCCATCTCAGCCCGCAGGCCCAGGAGCCGGATGGGCCGGYCCGCYTCGATGGCGGCMGCRAGGTCCAGGCTCTGCGCGAGGATGGTATCCCGGTCAAAAGTCTCCGGAATCTTCCGGGCGTGGGTCTTCGTCAGGAACGGTGCATAGCGAACCTTCAGGGTCAGTCCCACGACCGGACGGCCCTCGGCCACAACGTCCTCGAGGACCCGCGCTGTCAGGTCCCTCACGGCGTCATCCACCTGGACAGGGTCGGTCAGGTCCTGCTGGAAGGTGGTTTCCCGGCTGTGTCCCCGGGCGACCCAGGGGGTGGCGTCCACCGTGCTGGAGCCGTCGCCCCGGCCCAGCTCCGCGTACCAGGGCCCCATCCGGGGACCGAACTCGGGAACCAGGTCCTGGGGATCGGCCGCAGCGAGCTCGGCGACTGTCGTGATGCCAAGTTTGGCCAGGCGGCCGGAGACCTTGGTTCCGACGCCCCACAGCTCCTTGGTGGGACGGCTGCCCATAACCTCGAGCCAGTTAGCCGCGGTGAGGCGGAAGACACCGGCCGGTTTGCCGAACCCGGTGGCCACCTTGGCCCGGACCAGGGTATCGCCGATGCCCACGCTGCAGTGCAGCTGCGTGCGCTCCAGCACGGCGGACTGGACCTGCCGGGCATAGGCTTCCGGATCAGCCGTTTGAACGCCGACGAAGGCTTCATCCCAACCCAGCACCTGCACGGTGGCGCCAGGCTGCGTGCGAAGGGTAGCCATCACCACCTCAGACGCCGCGAGGTAGGCCTCCTGGTCGACCGGCAGGATCACGGCGTCGGGAACTTTCCTGGCCGCGATACGCAACGGCATGCCGGAGCCCACCCCGTAGGCCCGGGCCTCATAGGAAGCCGTTGACACCACTGCCCGTTCCGTGGGGTCACCGCGGCCGCCGACGATGATCGGCTTGCCGGCAAGCTCGGGCCGCCGGAGMACTTCGACCGCCGCGATGAACTGGTCGAGGTCGACGTGCAGCACCCACGGGATTCCGTTCACGCCAACAGTCTGCCCTAAACCGTCCTGGCCGGCATCCGTTCGCCGACGTTCCGTTCGCCAGAGTTCCGAGGGCCGTTCCGAAACACCCGGCAACCGGCCTACCGGATATGGAACGTTGCCAGGCCCCAGTAGATGAGCGCATTGCGGACACCCGGGAGCGCCTCGAGGGTGTGGGGGCCGGTCCCGTGCATCAGGATGACGCCGCCGGCCCGCGCGCGCGGGGTAAAACGGTCGCCGAACTGTACGCGCCGGATGATGGTGGCGGCCGATGAGCCGTCCCAGTCCCGGGTGTCGACGGTCCAGAAGGCAGGGCGGCAGCCGGCGCGGGCCAGGGCGTTGTAGACCCGGAGGCTGAATGCCCCGGCTCCATAGGGAGGCCGGCACAGTTTGGGCGATGTGGTGGGAATGACGCTGCCGAAGCGGCGGACCTCAACGTTGATCTGGTTGGCGGTCATCCGTGAGTAGYCGCCGTGGTCAAAGCTGTGGTTGCCCAGCAGTTGGCGGGCTCCGATGAGCTGCGCGCGGTACGTCGGGTGGGCCAGCATGCACTTGCCCGTGAAGAAAAAGATTGCCTGCACGTTGTACTTGCGCAGCCAGTTGAGGATCCCGGTGAGACGGGCCTGGGTGGCGCAATCATCAAACGTCAGGCGCACGTTCGCGCTGTGCGCGTAGAGATGAAGGATGTTGGACTGGTCGGCGGCCGACAGGCGGGCCGCGGTGAGCAGCTGCGGCATCGGGTTCGTGGCCATCCTGACCACGGCCGGATGCACGGCGGCAGCGGTCGGCGTCGGCGTCGGGGCGTTAAGCCCGAGGATGATCATCAGAGGGACGAGCATCAGCCGCAGGATCTTCATGTGCGCAGCCACCTCATTCTCAGGGAACAACCCGCGATTAGCACGCGGATTGGAGCGTTCCCGATTCAAGTCTGAGGCCTGTGCTCCGGCAGCACTAGGGCCAAGCGTCCCGTCGGCGGACCTCCGGGGGAGAGGAGACACGCAACAGGACTCATTACTTGACTTTTCAAGTATTAGTGGGAAACTATATGCATACGCATATAATAGCGTAGGGCGGGAGCGCCGGCCCGGATGCGCCCGCAACATTGCTCATAGATTGGACTGACTCATGCAGCTCGAGAACAAGGTCGCATTCATCACCGGCGGCGGATCGGGGCTGGGATTGGCTACGGCCAAGACCTTCATCGCCGAGGGGGCGAAAGTCATGATCTTCGACTACAACCCCAAGTCGCAGGAAGTGGCCGACGAAATCGGCGCCAAGTTCTTCCAGGGTGATGTCTCAAAGGCTGAGAGTGTGGCAGCGGCGGTGGCGCAGACCGTTGCGGAGTTCGGCGGCGTGGATATCGCCGTTGCCTCGGCGGGCGTCGGAGGCGAGGGCGACGTGGTCACCTCGACCGTCGACAACTGGGAGCGCACCAATGGCATCGATTACTCGGGGGTGTTCTACACCAACAAATACGTCATCGAGCAGTTGCTCAAGCAGGGCCGCGGCGGTGTGGTGGTGAACCTCGCCTCCATGTTCGGCCTTGTAGCGGTCTCGAACAACATCGCGTACTCCGCGTCCAAGGGCGGTGTGGTGAACATGACCCGCGCTGCCGGCACGATGTACGCCAAGGAGGGCATCCGCGTGAACGCCGTGGCCCCGGGTGTCATCCGCACCCCGCTCATCGATGAACCCACGCTCGAGCAGTACGCCGGCCTGCACCCGGCCGGCCGGGTCGGGGAGGCCCAGGAGGTTGCCGACCTCATCACGTTCCTCGCCAGTGACAAGGCGAAGTTCATTAC
>NZ_JBFTNO010000187.1:0-6325 GCF_056397525.1 Arthrobacter sp. 05L45_2
GTCTATTCCGGTCTGTGGGCGAAATGAATTTGGTGAGAGTGGTCAACGGGTCAGTTGGTGAAGAACCCGCGGAGTTCGGCTGCCATTGCTGCGTCTGAGACTTGGTGTGTTTGGCCCTCGAKGGTGCGGTGAAGGGCCTGGGGGATCGCGGCGGCTGTTGTTGCTTGAGCTGAGGTCATGACCGGGGCGGCTTTTCCACCGACCATGACAAGGGTCGGCACCGTGATTTTGGCGAACCGGCCGGTGGGTGCGGTGAAGTTGTTGGTAACGGCAATTTCATTGGGGAGGGTGTTGGCGGCGTCCTTTTGGCTCTTCCAGATCTTTGGCATGAGGCGCAGCATGAGGGGCACAAATGCAGGGACGCCGATCATCTTGACCAAGAAGTAGGAGACCATCGCGCCGCGCTTGTTTTGGGCGAGCAGTGAGTTCAGGTGCCCGGCGTGGTCGACGGGCGTTCCGTCGACGTTCCCGATTCCCGTGTAGGGGGCCTCGTAGGTGGCGAGCTTGCGCATCGGGATACCCGCCGCTGCTGCTTCGAGGGCGAGGGCCGCACCGGAGGAGATGCCATAGACGTAGGGGTCTCCGCCCGCATGGGTGATGACGGCGGCTAGGTCTTCGATTTCGCGTTCCACGGAGTAGGGCCGTGTATCACCGCTGTCGCCGCGGCCGCGACGGTCGTAGAAGTACACGGTGAAGGAGTCGGCCAGCGTGGTGGCCAGGGCCCGCGCCGGGCCGAAGGACCGGCCGCAGAAGGCGCCGTCAACCAGGACCAGGGAGGGGCCGGAGCCGATGTGTTCGACGGAGATGGGGGTTCCGTCCGCTGAGGTGATCTGGGTGACCTGGCTTTGGGCGGCGCTGGTTTTCATGCTGTGGGCCTTTCGAGGAGGGTGTCGAGTTTGGTGAAGGACAGTATCCATCCGGCGTGGGTCATGTCCCGGATCTCGTCGGTGAACGGGCCTTGATGGAGGGTCATGCGCGTCCGGTCGCCGTGATCGTGGAACTGAAGCCGCAGCACGACGTCGTCCACGGGCCCAGCCTCGGTCAGCGCTGTCAGTTGAATCTCGAGGGATTCCGGTGCCTGAAAGGCGGTGATGCGCCCCCGGATGGGGTGGCTGGCCCCGGTAGCGTTGTCGACCATGGTCAACTCCCACCGGCCCTGCTCCACGAGCTCCACGATGATGCTGTCCACGGGTACGTGAACTCCTTCAGGCCCGAACCATGAGGCGAGGAGTTGGGGTTCGGTCCAGAACCGCCAGACCGTGTCCCTGGGGGCGGCGAAAGAGCGGGAAATGAAAACATCGTGTTCTGTGACTTCCTGCTGGCGCCCCTCAGACATCTCGGCCCTTTCCCGTAGGTGGGGTGTCGCGCTGAAACGAGGCCAGCGCGCCGTCGAGTTTGTCGAAGGACTCACCCCAAAACTTCTTGTACCGCTCCATGTACTCGCTCGCTTCCTTAAGCCGGTCGGGCTCCAGATGACTGAACCGGGCAGTCGCTACCCGGTTCCGGGAGATCAGGCCAGCATTTTCCAATACCTTCAAATGCCTCGAAATCGCCGGTTGGCTGATCCTGAAAGGCGCCGCGAGGTCGGACACCTGCGCGTCACCGTCAGCGAGCCGCTGCAGAATAGCCCGCCGAGTCGGATCGGCCAACGCCGCGAACACTGCACTCAATTCATCAAGCATCAAAACCATAACCTTGTCGTTATATAACCTTGTGGTTTTAGAGTAAGTCTGGTTTGAGTAAAGCGTCAAGCCTTGAGTCTCAGCTAACGGCGCCCGGTAACGCATTTGTCCTTGCTGCAGCTGTCGTCGGAGGTGTGCGGCGTGGCATTTCGGCCTGGTCGATGAGCCATTTCCGGTAGGCGCCGGCCAGGGCATCGTTGCGGATATGTCCGCGTTCCAGACGCGAAATGATGGAAACCCATTGACCAAGTTCGCCGGCGACGGTCGTTAAGGTCATGCCGAGGTCTGTCCGCCTGCGGCGGAGGTCGGAGTTGTCGGGTGCGGGCCGGGGATTGGTGATCTGACGGTAGATTTCCCTGGCTGCGTAGCGTTTGAGGCAGCGCATGATTTCGCGTTTGCTCTTTCCCTCTGACGTGCGTTTAGCCACGTACTCCTTGGTCCGTTGGCACGAGYCCATGCGCACCAGAACAACCTGGTGCAAGGCATTATTGGCGCTGCGGTCGCCGCCCCTGCTGAGCCGGTGGCGGGTTGTCTTGCCCGATGAGGCTGGCACCGGGGCGACGCCGACGAGCGAAGCGAACTGGGCCTCGTTCCCCAGACGGTCCGGATTGTCCCCGACGGTGATCAACAACTGGCTGGCCACTTCGGTTCCGACTCCTGGGAGATCACAAAGCATCGGAGCATAGCCGTCCAGGATTTCCTTGAGTGCAGCGTCAGCAGCCGCGATTTCCGTTCCCAGCGCTTGGCATCGGGCTGCCAACGCCTTGAGCGTCAGCAGAGTCACGTACTCGGGGTCAGCCATATGCCCGGAAGGTCTCGTGCGCTGCAGGGCAGGAATCAGCGCTGAGGTGGCCAGTGCCCGGTATTTCGCCCGGATCTTGTCCGGGGCTGAAACGAGGAGCGCCTTGATCTGGTTGATGGCCGCAGTGCGGGCCTTGATGGCTGATGCGCGCCCGGAACGTACGATCCGCAGGCATTCGACGGGGCCGTCTTTGGCCTTAGGGATCGCCTTGGTCCGCCCCTCGAGCACGGACTTGGCGGCCTGGTAGGCATCCAACGGGTCTGACTTCCCTTTGAGGCGACGGGCGGCCCGGTTCGGGCGGTTTACCTCCAGCACGGTGAGCCCTTCACCCCGAAGAGTTCGGGCGAGTTCGGCACCGTAGGAGCCTGTTCCTTCGACCCCGACGGCTACGACTGTGCCGTAGGAAGTGATGAAGTCGATGATTTTCCGGTATCCGGATCCCACGGCCAGGAATTCCMTGTCTGCAAGGGGTTTGCCGTGTTCGTTGATCACGGCTACGTGGTGTGTGTCGGCGTGGGTGTCGATACCCGCGATGACTTTTATTGGTTCGCTTGCCAAGATGGAAATTGCCCCTCAGTCGCGTCGAATGCTGATTGATCGGGCGCGGGCCAGGTGGGCAGACAAAACGGTAATGGGACTGGTCGTATCAGGCTCCTATGAGGTCATGTCCGCCTGGCCCGACACCCCTTTTAACGGACCTTGAGCCGGCGGACAGATCGTCGGGAAGACAGTGCCGCCTGGTACGTCAATTTTTGGCTGGGTCACGCCGGCTCAAGGACTGTTCCAGTATTACCGCTTTTTTGGCTGCTGTCCTTATGTTGTTACCGGGTGAAGTTCCGCGGCCATTGTAGGGTCGTGGCTACCCAGGGGAGGCGGGTATGGCTTTGTTGCTGTGGCCGGACGGCTTCATCCGTGACGGCTCCGAAGGATTGGCCACCCGCCACCACGCGATGACCCGACCGCTGATTGAGAAACGCGACATGATCGCCGGATAAGGACACGACGGCGCGGTTATCTGCCGGGTTCCACCCATCCGACAGACTGGAGGCTGTTTTGACAAAATTGTGGGCCGGAATCGACGTCGGCGTCGATCACCACTGCGTCGTGATCGACGCCGACGGAACACGGCTGCTCTCGCAGAAAATCCCCAACGACGAACCAGCCCTGCTGGACCTCATCGTCAACGTCCTCAAACTCGCGGCCGGAGATGAGGTCACCTGGGCGACCGACCTGAACCACGGGGGACCGGCCTTGCTGATCGCCATCCTCGTCGCCCACGGCCAGAACATCCTCTACATTCCCGGCCGGACCGTGCACCACGCCTCCAAAATTTACCGTGGCGATGGCAAGACTGACGCCAAAGACGCCGCCGTCATCGCCGACCAGGCCAGGATGCGCAAAGACCTCCAACCCCTGCGGGCCGGTGACGAGGTCAGCACCGGGCTGCGGATCCTCACCGCCCGGCGGGCCGACAAATCCGCGGACCGGGTCCGGGCAATCAACCGCCTGCAGGCCCAGCTGCTCGAATACTTCCCCGCCCTGGAACGGGCCTTCGACTACAGCCGCTCCAAAGGAGCGCTGCTGCTGTTGACCAAGCACCGCACCCCGGACGGGATCCGCCGCACCGGCCAAACCAGGCTGCACGCCTGGCTGAAGAAACACGCCACCCGCTCCTCCGCAGCAGTTGCCGCAGCCGCCGTCGAGGCCGCGAAATCCCAGCACACCACCGTCCCGGCCCAGCACCTCGGGGAACAGATCGTCGCCGCACTCGCCCGGGAAATCCTGACCCTGAACGAGGAACTCGCCGCACTCGATGCACTGATCAGCGAGAAAGTCACCGAACGCCAGCACACCGAGGTGCTGTTGAGCATGCCAGGGTTCGGACCAGTTCTGGCCGCCGAGTTCCTTGGCGCCACCGGCGGTGACCTCACCGTCTTCCAGACCGCCGACCGATTCGCCGGCGTCGTAGGACTGGCACCGGCCCCCAGGGATTCAGGGAGAATCAGCGGCAACCACCACCGGCCTCGCCGCTACGACCGCAGGCTGCTGCGCGTCTTCTACCTTTCCGGGCTTTCGGCGCTGAAAAGCTGCCCGGCTTCCCGGACCTACTACGACCGAAAACGCACCGAAGGGAAAACCCACATCCAGGCCATGCTCTCCCTCGCCAGACGGCGGCTGAACGTCCTTTGGGCCATGCTCCACGACGGCACCCCCTACACTCCGGGCCCGGCGCTGGGAGCCCGCCCGGCCCCGTGACGGGCCCGCCCTGCGGTCCGGCGTGCGGATTGCCTCTAGTAGACGTAGGGCTGTTGGGGTTGGGTGGTTGCGGCGATCTGTCCGGGGTTGAGAAGAAGATGGGAGGCGCTGTCATGCCCCGGGTTGGGGCTGAATTGGCCGCTGACGGTGACCCAGCTGTCGGTTTTGTAGAGTTTTTGCCAGCCGGGGAGGTGGACGGGAACACCCACCGGTTGCGCGTCGACGGTGCAGCAGGTGACCACAAAGCGGGTGACGTAGAAGGTGTTGGCGGGGTCGTCCTTGTCCGCCGTGACGAACCCGGTGACGGTAGCTGTTTTACCGGTGAAGTAGGCGTCTCCGGGGCTGTAGCGCAGTAACGACGCCCAGCCGCGGATGTYGAAGGTCGCCGGATCATCTGCCATCAGGGTGCTGGTCTGGTACCGGCCCAGGGTGCCCGAGACGTTTAGGTCCCGCTGATTGGCCGCGGCGGAGCTCAAGGTTGCCGGCGGTAGGAACAAGAGGCCGATAAGGGCGGCGGACACGATCAGCAGGCTGCCGGCTGCCCGGAGGCGGCCGGGTGTCTTTGCTGGTTCCGGGTGTCGGTCGTGGGCTGCTGGGACCATGACGAACGCGGACAGGGCGGCTGAGGCCGCGATCAGGGTCATGGTCACGGTGAAAACGGTGTACCGCGGGTGGATATACAGGTCGAGTTTGCCGGTGATTGCCAGCCAGAGCGTCGCGATGATCCCGATCAGGCTGAGCATCACGCCGTGGCGGCCGGCGAAGCCTTTAAAAAGCAAGGTTCACCGCCCATCCCAGCACGGCGGAGCAGAGCCCGATGACCAAGGTCAGGTGGAGCAGGGTTTTGGTCGTAAACGTGGTGCGCAGCAGGGCGAGCATCTTCACGTCGATCATCGGACCGAACACGAGGAATCCCACCACCGCGCCGGGAAGGAACGTCGCACCGAAGGAAAGAATGAAGAACGCGTCGACGGTGGAACAGATGGCGACCACGAAGGCGAGGGCCATCAGTGCCAGCACGGACCATACGGGGTCACTGCCGAGCGTCACCATCACTTCCCGCGGGATGCCGACCTGAATGAGTCCGGCCAGTCCTGCGCCGATGAATAGGGCCGGCATCATCGCGTTCGTTTCCCGGGTAAAGAGTTGGATACTTTGCCTGACTTTTCCTTCGGTCCGGTGGTGATGACCTTCGGTTGCGCAGGTTTGCTCGAATCCGGGCGTTAGAACGCTTCCGGTCGGTCGGTCCCGGTACATCCAGCCGACAAGGTTGGCGATGAAGAACCCCCCGGCGATCCGCCCCGCCAGGATGCCGTTGTCCCACCCGAATGCCTGCTGGGTGGTGATGATCGTGATGGGGTTCAGGATGGGGGCCGCGAACAGAAACGTCATTGATTCGCCCACCGTCAGCCCGTTGACCATCAGCCCGCGCGCCATCGGGACATTTCCGCATTCGCACACGGGCATCAGCATCCCCAGCAGGGAGAGCAGCAAGCGCCGCAGGACGGGCGAGGCCGGCAGCCGGCGGAAGAGAAAGTCGGCGGGCAGCCAAATTTGCACCAGGATCGAGACCAAAATCCCGAGG
>NZ_JBFTNO010000188.1:0-6303 GCF_056397525.1 Arthrobacter sp. 05L45_2
GTCCTCGCCGCCCATCGACTGGGGGGTGAGCACCACGGAGCTTTCGCCGAGTTCGGCGCGGGCCGCGGCCTCGATCAGGGCGGTCTCGTGCTCGGAGTTCACTACTGGAGGTACGCCGCGGGTGTGCTCAAGGTGGACGTCGACGCCGTAGGGTGCCGCGATCTGCTGCACCACCTCGTCGAGGATCTCCCCGGCACTGTGCCAGGCATCCCGGTCCAGGCACCGCATGGTGCCGGCCATGTAGCCGCTCGCGGGGATGGCGTTCGGGGCCGAGCCGGCCGATATGTGCCCCCAGACCACGGAGACTCCGCTGCGCACGTCGACGCGGCGGGACAGCACGGCGGGGACGTTCACGGCGATCTGTGCCAGGGCGAAGACGAGTTCTTCGGTCAGGTGCGGGCGCGAGGTGTGGCCGCCGCGGCCGGTCAGCTCAATCTTGATGGTGTCCGATGCCGAGGTGATGGCGCCGATCCGGGTGCCGATCTTGCCGACCTCGATCCGGGGGTCGCAGTGCAGCGCGAGGATCCGGGGCACGCCGTCGAGGACACCCTGTTCGATGCACGCGTGTGCGCCGCCGGGCATGGTCTCCTCCGCCGGCTGGAAGATGATCCGGACCGTACCGCCCAGCGGGGCGGATTCGTGCAGGTTCTGCAGGACCAAAGCGATGCCCAGCATGGTGGTGGTGTGCACGTCGTGGCCGCAGGCGTGCGTGACGCCGTGGTTCTTGGACGCGAACGGCAGGCCGGTCTCTTCGATGATGGGCAGGGCGTCGATGTCACCGCGGAGGGCGGTGGCGATGGGCCCCTCCCCGATATCGACGGTCAGCCCGGTGCCCTCGAGGCGGCGCGGCTTCAGCCCGGCGGCCTCCAGCCGCTGGGCCAGCTTCTCCGTGGTGCGGAACTCCTTGAAGGACAGCTCCGGGTGCGCATGGAGGTCACGGCGGAACTCGATCAGCTCCGGGAGCAGCGGCTCCAGCCACGGCCCCACCAAGGTGGTGGGCTCAGCTTCAGTAGTGTAATTACGCACACATTCACTGTAGCGAGAGTCGCATAAATAGCGGCATCGCGGTCCGCGGGTTACGGCAGAACACGCGCCGCAGCGGGGTCGGGCTAGAGGACGTCCGTGTCGCCGCTGGCCTTGAGCGCGTCGACGGCGGCCTTGACCCGCTGGGAGTGGGCCTTGGTGGTCACCAGCAGCGCGTCCGGGGTGTCCACGATGACAACGTCTTCAATGCCGATCAGGGCGATCACACGCTTGGTGTCGGTGACCACCACGCCGCTGGCGTTTTCGGTGAAGACGCGGGCGCCCTCCCCGATCACGGTCACGTCGTCGACCTCTTTGGCGCTGTTCAGGCGGCCCACGGACGCGAAGTCCCCGACGTCGTCCCAGCGGAAGGTTCCGGGTACGACGGCGACGTCCCCGGCAGCCGCGGCCGGCTCGGCGACTGCGTAGTCGATGGCGATCTTGGGCAGCGTCGGCCAGACCCGGGCCGTGACCTCGTCGCGCAGCGGGGTGTCCCAGGCCTTGGCGATTTCCTGCAGGCCGGCGAAGAGTTCGGGCTGGTTGGCTTCCAGGTGCTTGAGCATCAGGGAGACCGGCGCCACGAACATCCCGGCGTTCCAGGCGTACTCGCCGCTGTCCAGGTACTGCTGGGCGACGTCCTCACTGGGCTTCTCGACGAACTCGACCACCGTGTGGGCACTCGGCGCACCGGGCACGCTCAGCTTGTCGCCGGCGCGGATGTAGCCGAACCCGGTGGAGGGGTGGGTCGGCTTGATGCCGATGGTGACGATCTTGCCGGCGGCCGCGGTGTGGATGGCCTCGCGCACGGCGTCCTGGAACAGCTCGTCGGGGCTGATGACCTGGTCCGCCGCGAAGGACCCCATGATGGTGTGGGGGTCGCGTTCGTACAGGATGGCAGCGGCCAGCCCGATCGCGGCGCCGGAATCCTTGGGCTCGCTCTCCAGGACGAGGTCAGCCTCGCGCACCTCGGGCAGCTGGCTGCACACGGCGTCGCGGTGGGCGGTGCCGGTGACCACCAGGACCCGGCTGCCGGCCAGGGGTTCCAGCCGGTCGTACGTGGCGCGCAACAAAGTACTGCCAGAACCGGTGAGGTCATGCAGGAACTTGGGGGCGGCTGCCCGGGACAGCGGCCAGAGCCGGGTCCCCACGCCGCCTGCCGGAATCACCGCGATAAAACGGTCCAGCGGAGAGTCTGCCGCCGCGGCCTCGGGTGAATCGTGGCTGGTCACTTTGTCTGTAGTCATCACGGCTACTTTAGCCGAACCGGCCCGTCATCCCCTGTGTGGCCACGCGTACGCGCCACGTCGGGCGCCCGGGAACACGGCCGCTGCCGACGCCGGATGTGGCGTTCGTCTCAAAACCGGCCAAAAACCCCGCAGGGCGCCGTCACCATCGATCCGCTGAATTGAATAAGCTAAGAGCGAAGCCTAGATTTAGGCTTGAGCTTACGAGTGCTCTCGCAGCAGGCGTTCCCCCCGCGTGGATCCCATGCCAGCGCCGCTGTGTTGCAGGGAGGTTTATTCAGTGCCGACAAAACCAGCTGGCACCTTGTACCGCGGCCGTGAAGGCATGTGGTCTTGGGTTGGACACCGCGTTACCGGTGTAGTGATCTTTTTCTTCTTGTTGGTCCACGTGCTGGACACCTCTCTGGTGCGTGTGTCCCCCGAGGCCTACACCGCCGTGATTGGTGCTTACAAGAACCCCCTTATGGCCCTGGGTGAAACGGGCCTCGTCGCAGCGATCGTGTTCCACGCCTTCAACGGCCTGCGGATCATCGCCGTCGACTTCTGGAAGAAGGGCGCCAAGTACCAGCGCCAGATGCTGTGGACGGTCCTGGGTCTCTGGGTCGTTGTCATGATCGGCTTCTCCATCCGCCACCTGTCCCTCGCCCTYGGAGGTCACTRAGCCATGACTGCAACTGAGATTAAGAGCCCGCGCAGCCCGCAGATGGGCAGCGGCCGGATCGCGCCGCAGTACCGCCGCAACGGTTCCTCGAAGGGCAACTTCGAAATGATCGCGTGGCTCTTCATGCGGCTTTCCGGCGTGGTCCTGGTGGTGCTGATCTTCGGCCACCTGTTCGTCAACCTGATGGTCGGCGAAGGCATCCACGCCATTGACTTCGGTTTCGTCGCCGGCAAGTGGGCGGACCCGTTCTGGCAAATCTGGGACCTCGCCATGCTGTGGCTGGCTATGCTCCACGGCACCAACGGCGTGCGCACCATCATCAACGACTACGCCGAGAAGGACGCGACCCGCCTCTGGCTGAAGATCGTGCTCTACGCGGCTGCCGCCGCCATTGTCATCCTGGGCACGCTGGTGATCTTCACCTTCAACCCGTGCCCGGTGGTCAACGGCGTGCAGCTCCCCGGCGGGTTCTGCCCGGCCTAGTAGCGGCCCGGAGTTCCGGGCGCTGATCCCCGTCTGCCCGAGCGGGCGCGGACCAGAGACTTCACTGCGCAGGTTTCGCCGGCAGTGTAAAACAGCGAATTTTGAGAGAAAGAGCATCTGGTATGCAGGTCCATAAGTACGACGTCGTCATTGTTGGTGCCGGTGGCGCTGGCATGCGCGCCGCGATCGAATCCGGTCAGCGCGCCCGAACAGCAGTACTGACCAAGCTTTACCCCACGCGCTCCCACACCGGCGCGGCGCAGGGCGGCATGTGTGCAGCCCTCGCCAACGTCGAAGAGGACAACTGGGAATGGCACACCTTCGACACCATCAAGGGTGGCGACTACCTGGTGGACCAGGACGCTGCCGAGGTTATGGCGAAGGAAGCGATCGACGCCGTCCTGGACCTTGAGAAGATGGGCCTGCCGTTCAACCGCACGCCTGAGGGCCGGATCGACCAGCGCCGCTTCGGCGGCCACACCCGCGACCACGGCAAGGCCCCGGTCCGCCGTGCCTGCTACGCCGCAGACCGCACCGGCCACATGATCCTGCAGACCCTGTACCAAAACTGCGTCAAGCACAACGTTGAGTTCTACAACGAGTACTACGTGCTGGACCTGCTGACCGTCGAGGAGGACGCGGTCCGCGAGGACGGCACCCCGTACAAGCAGAAGCGCGTTGCCGGCGTCGTCTCCTACGACCTCGCTTCCGGCGAACTGCACGTCTTCCAGGCCAAGTCCGTGGTGTTCGCCTCCGGCGGCGCCGGCAAGGTGTTCAAGACCACCTCCAACGCCCACACCCTCACCGGTGACGGCATGGGCATCGCCTTCCGCCGCGGCATCCCGCTGGAGGACATGGAATTCTTCCAGTTCCACCCGACCGGCCTTGCCGGCCTGGGCATCCTGCTCTCCGAAGCAGCCCGCGGCGAAGGTGCCATCCTGCGCAACTCCGAGGGTGAGCGCTTTATGGAGCGCTACGCCCCCACCATCAAGGACCTCGCCCCGCGCGACATCGTGGCCCGCTCCATGGCCAACGAAGTCCGCGAGGGACGCGGCTGCGGCCCGAACAAGGACTACGTCCTCCTGGACCTGACCCACCTGGAGCCGGCGCACATCGACGCCAAGCTGCCGGACATCACCGAGTTCGCCCGCACCTACCTGGGTGTGGAGCCGTACACGGAGCCCGTTCCGGTGTTCCCGACGGCGCACTACGCCATGGGCGGCATCCCCACCAACATCAGCGCCGAAGTCCTCCAGGACAACGACACGATCGTCCCCGGCCTCTACGCCGCCGGCGAGGTGGCCTGCGTCTCGGTCCACGGCTCCAACCGCCTCGGCACCAACTCGCTGCTGGACATCAACGTCTTCGGCAAGCGTGCCGGCGTCGCCGCCGCGGAGTACGCCAAGACCGCTGACTTCGTGGAACTCCCCGCGGATCCCGAGGCGTACACGCTGAACCTGCTCGAGCACGTCCGCACCGCGGACGGCACCGAAAAGGTGGCCCAGATCCGCAAGGAACTGCAGGACACCATGGACGCCAACATGCAGGTGTTCCGCACCGCCGACACGCTGAACCAGGTCCTCGCGGACATCGCCTCCTTCGAGGAGCGGTACCAGCGCATCAGCGTCCAGGACAAGGGCAAGCGCTTCAACCTGGACCTGCTCGAGGCCGTGGAACTGGGCTTCCTGCTGGAACTGGCCAAGGTGATGACCGTGGCTGCCCTGCACCGCGAGGAATCCCGTGGCGGGCACTTCCGTGAGGACTTCCCGGACCGTGACGACGAAAAATTCATGAAGCACTCCATGGCGTACAAGGATGACCACGCCCCGGCGGACGGTTCCGCCGAGTCGGTTGCCGGCATCCGGCTTGCCACCAAACCGGTGGTCTTTACGCGCTACGAGCCGATGGTGAGGAAGTACTAAGATGACCGCTGAACTCGCTGAGCCAGCCTCCAAGATCGAACTGCCCGCCGGCGTCGGCGGCGGCGGGGAAATCCCCTCCTTCGACGTCACGCTGCGCGTGCGCCGCTACAACCCCGAGGTCTCCGAGGAATCCACCTGGGACGACTTCCAGGTCACCATGTACGGCACGGACCGTGTCCTGGACGCCCTGCACAAGATCAAGTGGGAAATGGACGGCAGCGTCTCCTTCCGCCGGTCCTGCGCCCACGGCGTCTGCGGCTCCGATGCCATGCGCATCAACGGCCGCAACCGCCTCGCCTGCAAAACCCTGCTGAAGGACCTGGACACCACCAAGCCCATCACGGTCGAACCGATCAAGGGCCTGCCGGTCGAGAAGGACCTGATCGTGGACATGGAGCCGTTCTTCCAGTCCTTCCGCGAAGTCATGCCGTTCCTGATCAACCGCGGCCACGAGCCCACCAAGGAACGCCTGCAGTCCGCCGAGGACCGCGAGCGGTTCGACGACACCACCAAGTGCATCCTCTGCGCCGCGTGCACATCCTCCTGCCCGGTGTTCTGGACCGATGGCCAGTACTTCGGCCCGGCCGCGATCGTGAACGCGCACCGCTTCATCTTCGATTCCCGGGATGACGCCGGCGACATGCGCCTGGAGATCCTCAACGACAAGGAAGGCGTGTGGCGGTGCCGCACCACCTTCAACTGCACCGAGGCCTGCCCCCGCGGCATCCAGGTCACSCAGGCMATYGCCGAGGTCAAGCAGGCCATCCTGGCCCGCAARATCTAGCAGCACCCGCACCACCAGTTCCAAACGACGACGGCGCCTCCCACCTTCCGGTGGGGGCGCCGTCGTCGTTTCCCGCCCAGCCGAAAGGGGACGCCTGTGTCCCGGTCCGAAAAAGTCACCTTCGAAGGCTCCACCGGCGAGCTGCTCTCCGGCGTCGTCGACCTCCCCGAAGGCCCGGCGAAGGGC
>NZ_JBFTNO010000189.1:0-6301 GCF_056397525.1 Arthrobacter sp. 05L45_2
GCGCCGAGCACCGCGACATCCACGTGCCCGCCACGGATCATCCCGAAGGACGCCGCCGAGTCGAAAAACGCGGCGCCCTTGTTGACGGTGACTGTTTCCTTGCCGGCGTTGATCAGGTCCGGATCGATCTGATCCTCGGCCGGGTAGGGCCCGACGCCGAGGATCCCGTTCTCCGAATGCAGCACCACTTCGACCCCGGCCGGAATGTAATTGGGGATCAGCGTGGGCATCCCGATGCCGAGGTTGACGTACTGGCCGTTGTGCAGCTCCTGCGCCACCCGGGCCGCCAGTTCGTTGCGCGTCCAGCCTTTGCCCTGCACACCGGCCGGATGTTCGACGGCGGAGGGCCGGTACTCGTGCCGGACCGCTTCGGGGCGGGGCGGGGCGTCCTGGGGCTTGTTCGGTTCCATCGCTATGCTCCTGCCTGGCCTGGCGAACGTTGTGCCGCACCGGGGCCACCGGTCACGGCAACCGTGCGCTTTTCGATGCGTTTCTCACCCTGCGGCGCGAGGACAACCCGCTGGACGAAGATTCCGGGAACGTGGACGTGTTCGGGGTCCAGCTCCCCCGGCTCCACCAGTTCCTCGACCTCAGCGATGGTGATCCTCCCGGCCATGGCGCAGAGCGGGTTGAAGTTCATCGCGGTCGCGTGGAAGACCAGGTTGCCGTGCCGGTCGCCCTTCCAGGCGTGGACCAGCCCAAAATCGGGCGTCAGGGCTTCCTCCAGCACGTAGTCTGCGCCGTGGAAGCTCCGCACCTCCTTGGCGGCGGAGGCGACCGCGACGTTCCCGTCGGCGTCGTACCTCTGCGGCAGGCCGCCGTCGGACACCTGGGTCCCGACGCCGGCCGGCGTGTAGAAGGCGGGGATCCCGGCGCCGCCTGCGCGCAGCTTCTCTGCCAGGGTTCCTTGCGGGGTCAGGACGACTTCGAGTTCGCCGGCAAGGTACTGCCGCGCGAATTCCTTGTTCTCGCCCACGTATGAGCTGATGGTCCGGCGGATCCGGCCGTCTTTGAGCAGGATCCCCAGTCCCCAGTCATCGACGCCGCAGTTGTTGCTGACAGTTTCCAGGTCCGTCGCGCCGCTGCCGTGCAGGGCCTCGATCAGGGCTGCCGGGATTCCGCACAGCCCGAAACCCCCGACGGCGAGGGAGGCGCCGTCGCGGATGTCCGCGACGGCCTCGGCGGCGCTGGCAACAACTTTGTTGATCATCGCAGGATCCTTCCGGCCGGCTACAGTCCCAGTTCGCGGGCGATCAGCATCAGCTGGACCTCCGTGGTGCCTTCGCCGACTTCGAGGATCTTGGAGTCGCGGTAGTGGCGCGCCACGGTGAATTCGTTGATGAAGCCATAGCCGCCGAACACCTGGGTGGCGTCCCGCGCGTTGTCCATGGCTGCCTCGCCTGCGACCATCTTAGCGATGGCGGCCTGCGTCTTGAACGGCTTGCCGGCGAGCATGCGGGCCGCGGCGTCGTAGTACGCCAACCGGGCGGTGTGGGCACGTGCTTCCATCCGGGCGATCTTGAACGCGATGGCCTGGTACTTGCCGATGTTCTGGCCGAAGGCGCTGCGTTCCTTGGCGTATTTCACCGACTGGTCCACACACCCCTGGGCGGCGCCGACGGCCAGCGCGGCGATCGCGATCCGGCCCTCGTCCAGGATGGACAGGAAGTTGGCGTAGCCGCGGCCGCGGGTTCCGAGCAGGTTTTCTTCGGGAACGTGGACGTTGTCCAGGGTCAGCGGGTGGGTGTCCGAGGCGTTCCAACCCACCTTGTTGTAGGCCTTCTCCGCAGTGAATCCGGGGGTGCTGGTGGGGACCAGGATGGTGGAGATTTCCTTTTTGATGCTGCCGTCCGGGCGTTCCTGCTGGCCCGTCACGGCCGTGACGGTGACGAGCTTGGTGATGTCGGTGCCGGAGTTGGTGATGAAGGCCTTGTTGCCATTGATGACCCACTCCCCGGATTCGAGCCGGGCGGTGGTTTTGGTTCCGCCAGCGTCCGAGCCGGCTTCCGGTTCGGTCAGGCCGAAGCCGGCTAGTGCCTTGCCGGAGGCCAGCAGCGGCAGCCATTCCTGCTTCTGGGCCTCGTTGCCGAAGCGGTGGATGGGCATGGCGCCGAGCGAGACGCCGGCTTCGAGGGTGATGGCGACGGACTGGTCCACCCGGCCGAGCTGTTCGAGGGCCAGGGCCAGGGCGAAGTAGTCCCCGCCCATGCCGCCGAACTCCTCCGGGAACGGCAGGCCGAACAGGCCCATGTCGGCCATCTGGGAGACGACTTCGTAGGGGAAGCTGTGCTCTTCGTCGTGCTTGGCGGAGACGGGGGCCACCACCTGGTCGGCGAATTCACGGACGGTGTCGCTGAGGTCCTGGTAGTCCTCGCTGAGTTCAAAATCTGGCATGGGGTGACTCCTGTGTCTGGGGGTGGCTGTGGGGGGCTGACGCTGTGGCTGCTAGTCCGCCGCGCCGACGGCGACGACGGACTCCTCGGCCGCGTCCTCCGCGGCCGAGGGTTCGTGCGGATGGATGGTGGCGAGGACCTGGTCGGCTTTGACGAGGTCGCCGGTGGCGGCGCTGATGTGGACGGTGCCGTCGAGGGGCGCGGTGAGCTGGTGTTCCATCTTCATGGCTTCCACCGAGAGCAGGACCTGGCCGGCGGTGACGGCGTCGCCGTCACTGACGGACACGGAGACCACGGTGCCGGGCATCGGCGAGCGCACCGCCGGGTCCGCGGCGCCTTCCTCGCGTTCGACGGCGGCCAGCACCCGGGCGAGCCGGGTCTCGCGGGTCAGGACTTCGAAGTGGCAGGACCAGCCGTCGTTACCGAGGAAGATTTCGGTTGGCATCGGATTGCCGGGACCCGGTAGGACTGGCCCCCGGTGTACCGGCGCCAGCGCGAAACTGCGCGATTCGTCGCCCAAGGTCAACTCCGTGGCGCCTCGCTTGGTGGACCGAAATGACGCCGGACGTCGCGGGCCGCCATTGACGCTGACCATGGCTGTCCCGTGCCCTACCGAGCCAGACACCTCCACTGTGGCAATTCCGCCGTCAGGTGTTCCGAGACTGATCCGGCGCGGTGCAGCGACACCGAGCCGCCATCCGTTGCCGCGATGCCAGGGACCCGCCCCAGCGTCCTGCGTCTCATGCTCGTGCATGGCAGCAGCGAAGACGGCTGCAGTGGCCAACTCAAAGTCGCCCGCCCGCCGGAAGTTGAAGTCCGGCATCTTGCGTTCGATCAGGCCGGTGTCGAGGCGGCCGGCTCGKACGTCGGCATCGTTGATCAGCAGCCGCAGGTATTCGACGTTGGTGTCGATCCCCAGCGCGGTGTAGCCGGCGAGCGCCTGGTCSAGGGTGTCCARRGCCTCCGCCCKGTCCYCGCCCCACGCGATAACCTTGGCRATCATCGGGTCGTAGCTGCTGGAGATYTGGAGGCCCTCCAGCAGGGCTGAATCGACACGGACCCTGCCATTCGCGGGACCGGGCATCTCGTCCAACAGCACAACCTGCCCGATGGACGGCAGGAAGTTCTTCTCCGGCACCTCGGCGTAGACTCGGGCTTCCACCGAGTGCCCGGTGAGTACGACGTCCTCCTGCCGCACGGTGAGTTCCTCCCCCGCGGCGATCCGGACCTGCCATTCGACCAGGTCCACGCCGGTGACCATCTCGGTGACCGGGTGCTCCACCTGCAGCCGGGTGTTCATCTCCATAAAAAAGAACTCGTCCGGGGCGTTGTCGGAGACCAGGAACTCCACGGTCCCCGCACCCGAGTAGTTGACGCTGCGGGCCGCGTTGCACGCGGCCTCGCCCAGGCGGGCCCGGATCGCGGCGCCATCGGGCAGGGCTTGCAGCAGCGGGGACGGCGCCTCCTCGATGACCTTCTGGTGCCGGCGCTGCAGGGAGCACTCGCGCTCCCCCAGGTGGATGACGTTCCCGTGGTTGTCCGCGAGGACCTGCACCTCGATGTGCCGCGGGGTGGTGACGAGACGCTCCAGGAACAGGGTGTCGTCGCCGAAGGCGCTGGCCGCGACCCTGCGGGCCGTGGCGAGGGTGGCCGCCAGGTCTTCCGCACGTTCAACGACGTGCATGCCCTTCCCTCCGCCGCCCGCGGAAGGCTTGATCAGCAGCGGGTAGCCGACGCCGGAGGCGGCCTCGATCAGCTGTTCGTCGCTCATCCCCGGCTCGGCGATGCCCGGGACTACGGGCACGCCGTAGCCGGTGACGTGGTTTTTGGAGCGGATCTTGTCGCCCATAACATTCAGGGATTCGACGCCGGGGCCGATAAAGGTGATGCCGGCCTGTTCCAGGGCGCGGGCGAAGTCGACGTTCTCGCTCAGGAAGCCGTAGCCGGGGTGCACGGCCTCGGCGCCGGTCTCGCGGCAGGCCTGGATGATGGCCTCGATCTTGAGGTAGCTTTCGGCGGCGGCTGCCGGCCCGATCCTGACGGCGACGTCGGCCTCCTGCACGTGGCGGGCGCCGGCGTCGGCGTCGGAATAGACAGCCACCGAACGGATGCCGAGGGCGCGCAGGGTACGGATCACACGGCAGGCGATCTCGCCGCGGTTGGCGACAAGGACCGTGCCGAACAGCGGCCCGTTGGGTGTTGAAAGGGTCATTGCTGGCTCACATCCGGAACAGGCCGAAGGAGGTCTCCGGCAGCGGGGTGCGGGAAACGACGTCGAGCGCCAGTCCCAGGACGGTGCGGGTGTCCGCGGGGTCAATCACGCCGTCGTCCCACAGGCGGGCGGTGGAATAGTACGGACTGCCCTGGTCCTCGTACTGGGCCTTGATGGGCGCCTTGAACGCTTCCTCGTCCGCGGCCGACCACTCCTCGCCGCGGGCCTCGTACTGGTCCCGCTTGACGGTGGCCAGCACGCTGGAGGCCTGGTTGCCGCCCATGACGGAGATCCGCGATGCCGGCCACATCCACAGGAAGCGCGGCGAGTATGCCCGCCCGCACATCGAGTAGTTGCCGGCCCCGAAGGACCCGCCGATGACGACGGTCAGCTTGGGTACGCGGGCGGTGGCGACGGCGGTGACCATCTTGGCGCCGTTTTTGGCGATGCCGCCCTGTTCGTAGTCCTTGCCGACCATAAAGCCGGAGAGGTTCTGCAGGAAAATCAGCGGGATGCCGCGCTGGTCGCAGAGTTCGATGAAGTGCGCGCCCTTGAGCGAGGATTCGCTGAACAGCACACCGTTGTTCGCCACGATCCCTACCGGGTGGCCGTGCAGCTTCGCGAAGCCGGTCACGAGAGTGGTGCCGTAGTTCTTTTTGAACTCATGGAAGCGGCTGCCGTCCACCAGCCGGGCGATGACCTCGCGGACGTCGTACTGGGCGTTGACGTCGGTGGGGACCGCCCCGTACAGCTCGTCCGGATCGGCCAGGGGTTCGACGGCGGTGTCCACGTCCCAAACCGGTGCGGCAGGCTTCGGCAGGGTGGAGACGATATCCCGGACGATCTGCAGGGCATGCTCATCGTTCTCGGCGAGGTGGTCCGTCACGCCGGAGATCTTCGAGTGCACGTCGCCGCCGCCAAGCTCCTCGGCGGTAACGATCTCGCCGATGGCGGCCTTCACCAGAGGCGGGCCGCCGAGGAAGATGGTGCCTTGGTTGCGGACAATCACTGTCTCATCGCTCATCGCGGGAACGTAGGCCCCGCCGGCCGTGCAGGATCCCATCACAGAGGCGATCTGCGGGATCTTGGCTGCGGACATCTTGGCCTGGTTGAAGAAGATCCGGCCGAAGTGCTCCTTGTCCGGGAAGACCTCGTCCTGCTTGGGCAGGAACGCTCCGCCGGAATCCACGAGGTAGATGCAGGGCAGCCGGTTCTCCAGGGCAATTTCCTGCGCCCGGAGGTGTTTCTTCACGGTCATCGGGTAGTAGGTGCCGCCCTTGACCGTGGCGTCGTTGGAGATCACCAGGACCTGGCGGCCGTGGACCAGGCCGATGCCGGCAATCACGCCGGCACCCGGCGAGTCGCCTTCGTACATACCGTCCGCGGCGAGCGGCGCGATTTCCAGGAAGGGGCTGCCGTCGTCAAGCAGCTGGTCGATCCGTTCGCGGGGCAGCAGTTTGCCGCGGGCCACATGGCGTTCGCGGGACTTTTCCGGACCGCCGAGCGCGGCGACGGCGAGGCGTTCCTTCAGCTCCCGGGCCAGCCCGAGCTGCGCCTCGCGGTTCGCGGCGAAGTCCGGGCTGCCCGGGTCCACCTGGCTGGCGATTGTCTCCATCGACTGCTTCCGTCCCTCGGCCACGGCGCCGGCGCCCGCAGTACGGACCCTCCGGCTATTTCGGTTAGTAACGCATAACTG
>NZ_JBFTNO010000190.1:0-6116 GCF_056397525.1 Arthrobacter sp. 05L45_2
GCGCGGCTCGCGCCCGCCGTACGGGGCGCCGGGTCCCGGGGCACGGCGGGCGCAGCGGGCACGGCCGGCTCAGCGGGGGCGGCAGGGTCCGCCGTCGTCGTCACAAGGCTCACGGGAAGGTGCCTACTTCGCTGCGGCAGCGGCTTTGTCGGCCGCGTCAGCGAGCTGCGGCAGGAATTTGTCCAGGGCCCACGGCAGGCTCAGCGGGGACGACGCCGAGATGGACAGCGTCAGGGTGTTGTCCGTGTCAGCGACGAGCGCGTTGTTTTTGACCGCCGGGATCTGGCCCAGCAGGGGGTCGTTCTTGATCGACTCCGCGGTCTTCGCGTCGGGAACCCAGCTGACAAAGACGTCGGAGCTGAGCTCGTTGGCTTTCTCAGCGGACCAGGGGATGAAGAATTCCTTGGAGTTCTGGGAGTTTTCGTCCACCACGGCGGCCTGTTTCATGCCGATCTCGCTGAGGAAGCGGGGCCGGTTGTCGTTGGCGGTGTAGACGTTGATGCCGTCGCTCTTGGCCGGCTCGAGGTTGCCGTAGATGAAGGTCTTGCCCGCCAGCTGGGGGTACTTCGAGACTTTGTCCTTGATGGTGGACTCGGTGTCGGTGACCAGCCGGGCGGCAGCGGCTTGCTTGCCGAGGGCCTTCCCGATCATGGCCGTGGAATCCTGCCATGACGTTCCGTACGCGACCTCCGGCTGGGCCACCACGGGTGCGATTTCGCTGAGCTTCCTGTAGTCCTCCTGTGTCAGCCCGGAGTAGGCGCCGAGGATGACGTCGGGGTTGAGTTTGGCAATCTCGGTGAAGTTGATCCCGTCGGCCTCGGAGAACTGGGCCGGTGCCTTGGCGGAGCCGAGTCCCGCGCCCAGCTTCTCCAGGGCAGCGTCCTTCCAGGGGGTGGATCCCTGGGCGTTGCCGCCCCACTCGTTCTTGGGCATCCCCGCGGGGACTACACCCAGGGCCAGGGCGACGTCGTCGTTGACCCACGACACGGTGACGACGCGTTGCGGCTGCGCCTTGATGGTGGTCTCCCCGTACACGTGCTTGATGGTGACCGGAAACGCGGAGTCCTCGGCAGGTGCTGCAGTGGCGGGCGTCGATGCCACCGGACCGGTGGAGCAGGCGGTCAGGCCAAGGCCGACGGCGGCCAGCAGTGCCGCGATCCTCACCGTGGCCTGGCGGAGGGGACGGCGGCCGGCGGTAGGGCCGGAGGGGCGGGGGAAGTCGGCGGAAGCCACGGAACTCCTTAGGTAAGTGATGCGAACCTAAGTAAGGCTAGCCTACCCTTCGAATAATTACGAAAGGTTTGAGTAACTTAATTGCTTGATCGAGAATACGCGCTGGTGAGTGGCATCCTGCTTGGGCCCCTGCAACGAACACCCAAGGTCCTGGCCCTGGTGGTCACTCGTTTAGACCCGCGGTGATTCGCATGCCGACACATGACTCGCTGGCAAGCCCTGTCACTTGCCCCTGCCATAGCCGCTACTTCTAAGCACCGCACTCACCACTGCAAATACGGTCGTTCAAGACCTACTCCCCGATTGCGCGCAGAGTTTCGGAACAGCCGAGCGTTCTCTCACTCCGTCTCTTAAAGCCACTGATCCAACCCCAGCGAGATGGAGCAGGGCGAGACAACTTTCCGAGACGCCGAGCACCTGACCCCCATCCGATCGGACGGCCGGCCTAAGGAGGCATAAAGGTGTCTCGAAAAACTCTTGTTTTCCGAGATGGTCATGTGGTCAGGCTTCGCAGGAATCCAGGTTGCTGTGAGCGCCCCCTCATCGTTCATTTCACCGTGCGGGTCATACGTACATCGCCCAGGCCAGCAACCGCGCGGAGCGTGGCGGCGGGCCTCCGCAGCACGGTGATCGACCGACTTACGGGCGCCGGTGCAAAATAACGTGATCACCGAATGACGCCACAAAGAGATCAGTCCGCAGTTGAGGAACGCTGCCGTCCAACGGGACGCGTTGTAGGCAGGCGTTCGGTGTGGGCCGCTTCTTACTCCCGCCTGAGGAGTACGTCGAGGATCTCACCGACCGCGACCTCGTCCAGTCCTTCCCGTCGGATCGGCTGGTTCGGATGCAGCTCATAGAAGTTGCGGCTCCCGACCCGGCGGCGGGTCAAGTAACCGCCCTCGACCAGATCCGAAACGATACGGTGCGCCGCCCGCTCTTGGACCCCCACGCTTTCGGCGATCTCACGTATGCGAATCCCGGGGTGGCGCGCGACGCAGTAGAGCGCGTGCAGGTGATTAGTCAGGAAACTCCATTCAGCCATGCCTCCAATTTTACTGTCATTAAAGACATGTGTCCATTGACCTGTCCGGCATAACGGCCTACCGTTGCAGGTATCGGCGCAGAATCTCCTACCGCCGACAGACTCGCGGACCTGGCCGAACTAGAGAGACCCCGCCCGCCGCTGTAACGCCAACGCCCCGATTGGGCAAGCGTTTATAGCCCAAGGAAGGGCCTCTCATGGGACAACAAACTTCATACCCACTCGCTCTCGACGGCGGGCAATCCCCAAAGCTGAGCCGTTGGCTGTGGCTCGTCAAATGGCTGCTGATCATCCCGCACATCATTGTTCTGTTCTTCCTGTGGATCGCTTTCCTGGTGCTCTCGGTGGTGGCGTTCTTCGCAATCCTGTTCAGCGGACGCTATCCGCGTGCAATTTTTGACTTCAACGTCGGCGTGCTGCGCTGGACGTGGCGGGTCAGCTTCTACTCCTACAGCGCCCTGGGCACCGACGTCTATCCGCCGTTCACGCTGGCCGACGATCCGGGCTATCCGGCACGGCTGTCCGTTGAATACCCGCAGTCGCTTTCCCGCGGACTCGTGCTGGTGAAATGGTGGCTGCTCGCGCTCCCGCATTACCTGATCATTGGTGTGTTCACCGGAGCCGCCTTCGCCGGCTATAACCAGGTGCGTGATGGCAACGCCTGGGCCTACGGCAGCGGACTGATCGGCCTGCTGGTCTGCATCGCCGGTCTCGTCCTGCTGTTTGCCGGCCGCTACCCCCGCGGGGTGTTCGACCTCCTCATGGGCATGAACCGCTGGGTGTTCCGCGTGACCGCCTACGCAGCGCTGATGACCGACCAATACCCGCCGCTCCGGCTCGACCTGGGCAGCAGTGAACCACCACCATCCGCTATCGCCTCTGACGACGCCCCAATGATGCCCGCACCGGTCATCCCATGACGCCGGTACCCAACGCCCGGAGTACGTCGCGCGCCACTGATCCGAACTCATCACCGCAAATACACACGGGAGCACCCCATGACTACCACCGAACGCTTCCTCCAGCCAACATCCGGGCCACCGGCGTCGCCTGTGCGGCTGGCGCGGATGGCGGGCCTGCTGTACCTTGTGGTCGCGATCCTCGGTGCGTTCGCACAGGTTGTGCGAGTGAATGTGTACGCGCCAGGGGACGCCGCGGCGACCGCGGCGAATATCGTGGCGAACGGCACCTTGGTGCGGCTCAGCTTCGCTGCCGACCTTGTACAAACGATGGTCTGGCTCGTGATGGCTGTGACACTCTATCGGCTGTTGGCCCACGCGGGTAAAAATATCGCCCGCGCCATGGTCGTCTTCGTCGCAGTCTCAGCCGCGATCACATGCCTGAACATGGTCAATCAGCTTGGGGCACTGCTCGTCGCGACGCAGACCTCCTACCTCACCGCTTTGGGAGCGGACGGCTCCCACGCGCTGGTCCTGCTCCTGATGGACCTACAACACTACGGCTACCTGATCGCCCAATTCACTTGGCTGTGGCTATTCGCTCTTGGCCTGCTCGGTTACCGATCCGGCCTGTTCCCCAAATGGCTTTCATTCGTGCTCATGCTCGCCACCGTTTGCTACGTCATCGACGCCCTGACACGGTTCCTCGCCCCCTCATTAGCGGACACATCAGCTGCCATCTTCATCCTGCCGGAGATCATTTGCGAGGTCTCACTGTTGGCCTATCTACTCATCCGCGGTGTGAAGACGCCCCGCACCACAGCTGCCGGGATCTCATCCGAACCTGAACCAGCTCGCTAACAGCGCACCGTCCAGGAGTAGCCATGGAACATATAGAGGCAAGGATTGACCTTCCGGCAGAACCGTCGGTGGTCTGGAAACACCTGATAGACACAGCATCGATGGCAAGCTGGAACCCCTTCATTACCTCCATGTCCGGGGTCCTCGCGGTCGGAGAACGTCTCCAGGTGCGCATCGCCCCGGCAGGGGGCAGACCGATGACGTTCAAGCCGCGGGTCACTATTGTCCAGCCCGATCAGCGCCTGGAGTGGCTCGGAACCATGGGCATCCCCGGACTCTTCGACGGCCGGCACTCATTCACACTGATTCCGCTCGAACAAGGCCGCACCCGCCTGGTGCAAGCAGAGACCTTTTCCGGAGCCCTCATCCCCTYCACCGGGAAACTCCTGCAGAGGACCGAGGCGGGCTTCCAAGCAATGAACACGGCCCTCCTGACCCGACTCAAGGTAGCTGCGGTAAAGGTCAGCGGCACCGAAGGAGTCGATCTCGCCTTTATCCATGCCCCAGAGCGAGCAGTCACGATCGATGGTCCACCGATTGGGTTTCTCCAGAACGACCGGAACGAGTCCGTCGACGGCAGCACGCCACAGGATCCAATCTTGGACAACACCGCGAACATCAGGCTGAACACGTCTGCGCCGCGCCCTCCAGACCGCTCCAGCGGGGTGCCTCGCCCTCACCAATACCCTGATCGCGACAAAGACCGGCGCACGCCGGATCCCCGGAATAACCAATCGATCTCCGGGTCAACCAATCAAAGGGAAGTAAACGCCATGTCGCGAAGGATGGTCGCAATCATCGTAGGGGCCTTGTTTGTCGTTCAAATGATCACTGCGGTGATCGGAAATTCTTTGATACAAAGCTTCGGGGACGGCGGTACCGCAACGGCACCGCCAACGATGGGCGTGCTGCTCATGCTGTGTTCAGGCCTTGCCGTGGTCGGCATCGGGCTGCTGATGTATCCGGTCCTGAAAACGGTCAACAGGGAACTGGCCCTCTGGTACCCGATCCTGAGGATCGTCGAGTTCATCGTCTCCACCGTGGGCGGTATCTACCTCTTGACCCAGCTGCACGTAGTCCCCAACCAGATGCTCTGGGTCTACATTCCAACAGGCCTCGGCGGTCTTGTCCTGTGCTACCTGCTCTACGTCTCCCGACTGGTTCCGCGACCCATCGCCGTCACTGGCCTCTTCGGATACCTCCTGCTCTCCCTGGGCGTCCTCCTTGACCTCCTCGGCGTTCTTGACATGAATGCCGGACCGGGACAGTTGATACTGCTCCCCGGCGGACTCTTCGAGGTCGTGCTCTTGCCGGTCTGGTTGATCGCCAAGGGCTTCAACTCCCCCTCACTTCGAGGGCAACTCAAGCCATACGCCGTAACGCCCTAACAGCCCCTTGCACTGTCCGCCCCTCCGGAAACGAGCAGACAAACCGCCACCGGTTTCTACCCACCGTTCCACCTCGATCTGGGAGAGAACGAACCACCACCGCGGACAGCCCACCCGGCCCGGCCGGGATCTACCGCCAAGAAATCCGATGCGGTTCCATCCCTGCCGCCCGCCGCAACGCACCTATTGATCCATCCACGTTCCAAGGAGCACGCCATGGCCGCCAACACCCACATCACTCCGCCGATCAAAGCACCCATCCCGCGGCGCCGCATGCACCCGACGAGGCAGATCTCCCTGGCCGCCGGCATCCTGTACGTGCTCACGTTCGTCTCCATCCCCACCCTCGCCCTCTACAAAGCGGTGAAGGATGACGCAGGTGCTTTCGTCCTGGGAACCGGCAGCACCGCCGGGGTGCAGTTGGGCGCCCTGTCCGAGGTCATTGTCGGTCTGGCCGGCATCGGCACCGCCGTGGTGCTCTATCCGGTGGCCAAGCGGGTCAGCCAAACCGCGGCCCTGGGGTTCGTGGCCGCTCGACTCGTGGAAACCTGCCTCATTTTCGTCAGCGTCGTCAGCCTGCTCACGATCCTCACCCTGCGGAACGACGTTGCCGGGACCGCCGGGACGGACTCCGCCTCGCTCGTCACAGTCAGTCATAGCCTCATGGCAACCTACAACTGGACATTCCTGCTC
>NZ_JBFTNO010000191.1:0-6107 GCF_056397525.1 Arthrobacter sp. 05L45_2
GTGCTGTACCAATCGTTGAATCAGTGAACGGGCTGAATTGCGCCATCCACGGGAAGAGGAACTGAACCATCAATACCAGTACGCCCGCCAGCAATACCAGCGAGGTCACCACCCGGACCCAGAGCGGGCCGGGCAGCCGCCGGAAAATCCATCCATACATGGGCTAGCCTCCCGCCAGTGTCCGTGCGACCTGGGCTGCGATGTCCGCGGGCGGTCCGGCCGCTGCGGGCCGCCAACTCTCCAGCAGGGAGTACGCCACAATGCGCTCCTGCGATCCGAAGCGTGGGTTGCAGCTGGTCATGGTCAGGTAGCTGTCCTTGGCTACGGCCCCTGGCTGCGTTGGCACCGGCAGCAGGACGTTGGTAGCCGTCGGAAGGACAATCTCGCTGTTGCGGAAACGGTAGGTGTAATAGCCGTCGCGGGTCTGAACGTAGATCCTGTCTCCCGGAACCAGGGAATCAATGCTGTCCAGCACCGCACCATGCGTTTGGCGGTGCCCGGCCACCGCGAAGTTGCCAGCCGCGCCGGGCATCGCCGTTCCCTGGTAGTGACCGATTCCCAGGGAGTCAAGGACGGCCGGAGTGGTGCCCTGCACGAGCGGGCGCGTGTAGCCGGCTCCGAAGCGGGGCACATAGAGGACACCGATAGTGGCGCCTGGCGCCGGCTCCGCGGCCACCAAGGCGCGGTCCGGTCCGTTGGAACCGGCGGAGCCGGTTGGCTTCCCTTGTTGCCCGGGCTTGGCGGGCGTGCCGATCTCGCGGGCAAAATCCCGGACGACGTCGCGCTGCCGGGCATCGGCGTCGAGGTTGGTCCACCACAGCTGCCACGCCACAAATAGAAGGAGGACGACGCCGGCGGTCAGCATGAGTTCCCCGCCGATCTGCAGTGCCCGCGCCAGCGGACCGCGGCCGGCCTCGGAACCGCCCCGGGCGGGTGCGGCTGCGGGGTCCGCTGTCTCCTGCAACACCGTGGGCTCTCCTTCGGGGCTTTCGCAGCGGGCGCGGGGTATGGCCTGAATTACAGCTAGAATTGGCTGCGATTAGGATTTCCAAGTTGACCAAGAGCGCGTTAACCGCCGGCTGTTCCTCCCAGCAGGATATCAAGCCGTGTCGCCGCTCCTCACCCAGCCCGCCAAGGAGGACCCGTGCCCGAGTCGAAGCCGCGAAAGAGGACTGCCCGCGTAGAGCAGCAGACTTCAGCGACGCAGGCCTACAAGCCCAACCCTGTGTGGTTCAAGCCGGTGATGTTTGGCCTGATGATCATTGGACTGCTGTGGATCATCACGTTCTACATCAGCGAGGGCACCCTCCCGGTCCGGGACTGGGCGTCGTGGAACATCGTTGCCGGGTTCGGCATCGCCATCGTGGGCTTCCTGATGACCACACGCTGGCGTTCCTAATAACTCCATCTATTCGCTTTTCCAGCGGGCCGGCACACCGAGTGTGCCGGCCCGCTGCCGTATCCGGAGCCACTGCGCGGCAGGCGATAATGCTGGAAGGCAACTCTCCAGCGAAGGACGCTTTATGACCCCCGACCTCAGTGGCTGCATCACCGGTGCGGACGGATTGGCCCGCCCCGCCTGGGCGGCGACGGATCCGCTCCTGCGCGACTACTACGACGGCGAATGGGGCCTGCCGGTGCGCGACGAGCAGGGACTCTACGAACGCATCAGCCTCGAGGCTTTTCAGGCCGGCTTGTCCTGGGCAACAATCCTCCGCAAGCGGCCGGCGTTCCGGGCCGCCTTTGCCGACTTCCATCCCGAGACTGTGGCCGCCTTCACCGAGGACGACGTCGAGCGGCTGCTGCAGGACGCCGGCATCGTCCGGAACCGGCTGAAGATCCGGGCGGCGATCACCAACGCCCGCGCCACCATCGATCTAAGGGCCGACGGCGGCCTGGTTGATTTTGTGTGGGGTTTCCAGCCCGACGTGACACCCGAGCCGACAGCCCTGGACCAGATCCCCACCAGTTCGCCCGAATCCGTTGCGCTCTCGAAAGCCCTGCGCGGCCGCGGCTTCGTCTTTGTAGGACCCACCACCATGTATGCCCTGATGGAAGCCATCGGGATGGTGGATACGCATCTGCTCGACAGCCACCGGAGGGGATCCTCCGGCGTCTGGACTGCCTAGAAGTCATCGCTGACTACGGGCTCAGCGCGTCCACAGCTGTGCAGAACGAAGCCTATAGTTATCCACAGTCTGTTGACAGTTGGTGCGGGGTCCAGCTCGGAGTCTGGCATTTGAKGGCCCCCTGCGCCCCGCAGCGAGGAGTTTCGAGCATAACGGCAGGGGAATTACGGCTCTGTAAGTTATTAACAATGTGGATTAACTGTGGATAACCACCGGGCGTGCAGGGATACGATTCAAAAATGGCCGGTAACGGTCTCCTGGGGACGCTGAACCAGGCAGGGACGGGCATTTCCGGCCCCCGCACACTGACGGGTTCCGGTTATCCACTTAATAACAATCCACTACCCACAACTTATCCACAGGTGGGGATAACCGGCAGCTGGTCGCGGCCCGGGTGCCTCCTCCGGGGCCACAACGGCGCTTTCCGGTGCGAAATACTCAGAAGATCAAGTTATTAACACTGTGAACAACGCTGTGAATAACCCGATAGAAATCAGATATATAGACTCCGGGGCCCGATCCGGCGGCCCGGCGCCCGGCAACAGCTCGCAACTCGAGGCGTAAGCCTTGGAAATGCCTTTCCGGGCCATCCTCCGGGTTCATGCCAGTTGTCCACTTAACCACAGGGCCGGGGCGGGAAGTTATCCACAGATGTGGAGAATCTCTCGTGCGGCTGGGGAAATTTGCCCGCTGTGGCTATCAGATCCGGATCGCCCACCTGAACTACAGGGATGTAAGTTACCAACAGTGTGGATAACCCCTGTGGAAAAGACGGCTGCGCCGTCCCGCAGGGACTGGCCGGTGATACCGCACGTGGGGTTGCCGGGCTGGCGTGGGGCGCCGTTTAGCGTACGAAAGGAACCAGAGGGCGCGAGGGCCGAGCGAAAGCGGGAGACGCGGGTCGCCGGCACAGGGATGCAACGCAGGGCGCTACACCGGAGGGAAACACGACGGGGCGCCACAACGCAGGGCGACACAACGGGGCCGTGCCGTGGCTGGGGAAAGCCGGGCTAGGCCGGGACGGCTGTGGCGGTGGCGTGCAGGGCCGAGGCGACGATCAGCAGGCACAGGACGGCCGTAAGTCCGGCGGCCTGGAACAGGCCACGCAGCCGTCCCCTCGGGACATACGCGATGGCCGCAGCGCACAAGGCTCCGGTGACCAGGCCACCCAGGTGCGCTTGCCAGGCGATCTGCGGCACTACGAATCCGATCACACCGTTGATGGCGATCAGGACCCAAAGCTGCCTCGTGTCCCCGCCGCGATGGCGCTGGACCACCAGCATCGCCCCGAAGAGGCCGAAGATGGCGCCCGAGGCACCCACCACGCCGGTCAGGTCCTGGCCTGGAACATATGCCGGTGTCAGCAGGAGGTAGCCGACCGATCCGCCGACTGCGGAGAGAAGATAGACGGCCAGGAAGCGGATGCGCCCGAGAAGGGGTTCCAGCGCCTGTCCGAACATCCACAGCATGTACATGTTGAGCACGATGTGGAGTATGAAGCCTTGCGAGTGCAGGAAAGCGGACGTCAGCATCCGCCAGGGTTCAAAGGCGCCATAGGCCGGGTTGGCGTACGCCGTTGCGAAGGCGAAGTTCTGGTAGATCGCGTCGTTGGGGATGATCCACTGGAGGACGTACACGAGGGCACACGCAGCAATGATCCCGAAGGTGGCCAGGGGCCGGCCGACGGCGGCGGCGCCGCCATAGACGGAGCGCGGCGCCGGCGTCGTACGTTTGGTTTCGTTGACACAGTCAACACACTGGAATCCGACGGCGGCCGCCCGCTGGCAGTCGGGGCACGCAGGGCGCCCGCACCGCTGGCACCGCACGTAAGCGGGCCGGTCCGGGTGCCGGGGGCACACCGGGATCTGCGCGGACGGCTCTGCCGCCGGATATCCGTAGCTCATGGCGTGTGGCTAGAGCTGTTCTACGTCGATGCTGTTGATGACAACGTCCTCGACCGGACGGTCACCCATCCCGGTGCGGACACCCTCGATGGCGTCGACGACCTTCTTGGAGTCCTCGTCCGCGACTTCACCGAAGATGCTGTGCTTGCCCTGCAGCCAGCCGGTGGGGATGGTGGTGATGAAGAACTGGGAGCCGTTGGTGCCGCGGCCCATCTGGATGCCGGCGTTGGCCATGGCGAGCTTGTAGGGCTCGTTGAAGGTCAGTTCGGGGTGGATTTCGTCGTCGAACTTGTAGCCCGGTCCGCCGATGCCACGGCCCAGCGGATCGCCGGCCTGGATCATGAAGTCCTTGATGATGCGGTGGAAGATGGTGCCGTTGTAGAGCGGGGTACCRGTCTTGTCYTCACCGSTCTCCGGGTGCGTCCAGGCCTGCTCGCCSGTGGCCAGKCCGACGAAGTTCTTGACGGTCTTGGGCGCGTGGTTGCCGAAGAGGTTGACGACAATGTCGCCCAGGTTCGTGTGAATGGTTGCTTTTGCAGTTGCGATGGCAGTCATGGCCCTATTCTTCCACGGCGGGGGCAGCCGTACAGGGCCGCGGAGTCAGTTCCGCGCTGGGTGAAATCGGACCAAAATCCGGCCGGAGAATAGCCGGTGGAGTCCGGTACACGTAGGCTAACTGCAGAACCGTCACATTAATCGGGAGGTAGTTGTGAAGAAAACGGATCGTATGGCCCGTGAGCTGGAGCACTCGGTCAGCAGCGCGGTGGAGAACGCCAGGGACTGGGCCGCCCCGCGGGTCGAGGCGGCAGTGGACTGGGCCGTGCCACGCCTGCAACAGGGCATTGACACCGCTTCCCCCAAGATCCAGGAGGGCCTGAAGTCTGCGGCCCACAACCTGGCCGACGGTGTGGCAACTGTGACCCCCCGCCTTCAGGACGGGCTCGCGCAGCTGGCGCCGAAGATCCACGACGCCGTCGAGAGCGCCACTCCACGGCTGCACGAAGCGCTGGACAAGGCCACTCCGGTGATCGCCAACGCCCGCGACCGCGTCGTCGTCGAGTACCTGCCCAAGCTCTCTGACCAGCTCGGTCACGCGTCCGACGCCGTCCACCGCACCCTCGAGGGCGCTCCGGCCCACGTGGACGCCGTGGCACAGCGCCTGGTCGATTCCGGTGTGGTCCACAACATCCAGGAACAGGCGCAGTCCGCCGGCCAGCAGCTCAAAGCCGCAGCCGCCGAAGCGAGCCGCGCCGTCTCCGGCGAGATCGCCAAGCCGCAGAAGCCCAAGCACCGCGGTTTCCTCATCTTCGGCGTCATCGCCGCCGCCGTAGCCGCCGGTGTGGCCGCGTGGAAGGCGTCCAAGCCGATCGAGGATCCGTGGAAGACCCCGGCCCCTGTTGCACCGTCAACCCCGGCCCCGGTCCCGGCCACAACCGTCAGCGACGTCAAGGAAGCCGTGAAGGACACCGCCAGCGACGCGGCCTCCGCCACGGTTGCCGCCGCCGACAAGGCCGCCGAAGCTTCGGCGGACGCCGCCGACGCCGTGGCGGGCAAGTCCGAGGACCCCGCGTCCAAGGTTGCCACCGACGCCAAGACCGCGGTCCGCAACATCGCGGCCAGCCTGAACGGTGACGACAAGGCCAAGTAACCGCCGGTCCGCCCGTCGAGCACACGGGGGCCAAAGGCTGTATTCATGGGAGGGATCCCGCTGCTGGAAGGTTTCAGCGGCGGGGTCCCTCCTTTGCGTTGCCCCGCCGCCCCGCGGCCCGGTCATCGGATCCCCTGAACACTGCAGGTGCTAAATTTGGGGTGATGTCACCCGAACAGCTTCCCGTGGACGCCCTGGACGATGCTGCGCCGCCGCCGGCCGTCTCCATCGTCATCCCGGCGTACAACGAGGAAAGCGTCATACGGCAGTGCCTCATCGCCGCCGTCTACCAGTCCGTGCCGGCCCACGAAATCATCGTTGTGGACAACATGTCCGGGGACCGGACCGCTGAAATCGTCCGGCACATGCAGCTGGAATACCCGGAGAGCCCGATCATCCTGCTCAGCCAGGACAAGGACCAGGGCC
>NZ_JBFTNO010000192.1:0-6072 GCF_056397525.1 Arthrobacter sp. 05L45_2
GGACACGTCCGTCCAAGGTGTTTTTCCAGGTCCCGGGCCTCCATGGGTTTGCCGAGAAGGTAGCCCTGGGCCCGGTCGCAGCCCATGCGGGTCAGGGCGGAGAGCTGATCAGCCGTCTCGACCCCCTCCGCGACGACCAGCAGGCCAAGGCCCCTGGCGAGTCCGAGGATTCCGGCGACGAAGGCGTCAGAACCGTCTTCGCCGAGCCGGGTGACGAACGACCGGTCGATCTTGACCTCTGTGACCGGCAACCTGTGGAGCTGGGCCAAGGAAGAAAAGCCCGTCCCGAAATCGTCGATGGAAATTCCCACGCCGAGTTCGCGAAGTTCCCGAAGGTTGCGGTCGTTCACGGGGGAGTCGGTCATAGCTTGGGACTCGGTGACCTCCAAGGTGAGGGCGGCGGCAGTGAACCCGGTTTGTGCCAAGGTTTCCCGGACGAGGGCGGGGAAGCCGGCGTCGCTGAGTTGGGCCGAGGACACGTTCACGGCTATATCGATTGTGTGGCCGGCTGCCTGCCAGCTGGCGCCCGTCCGGCAGGCCTCAGAGAGCACATGGGCGCCGACCTCGGCGATCAGGTTGCTGTCTTCGGCCAGCGGAATGAACTCGCCCGGTGCCAGCCAGCCGAGGTCGGGGTGTTCCCACCGGACGAGCGCTTCCGCGGCGACTACGGCTTTAGTGATCGTGTCAATTTGCGGCTGGAAATGAACGCGCAGCTCACCGCGGGCGGCTGCGCCCCGCAGATCGCTCTCGAGCCGCAGGTAGTCCTGGCGCTGAACCTTGGGCGGAGTGTGGCCACGCGCCCGTGCTTTCGCCCGTACATCTCAAAGTCCGCTTTCGCGACCAGACGCCGGCCCGATTCAGCGTGCGAGCCAGGGTCACCGCCAGGGGAGGCGCCGCCCACCGTGCATCCAATGGCGACGTCGAGGAAGACCTTCCTGCCGTCGATCTCAACCGGGTGGGCCAGGCTCGACCGGATCTCGTCGGCAATCCGGTCGAGGTCCGACAACGTGTCGATCTCGGGTACCAGGACGACGAACTCATCCCCGCTGTACCGGGCCACGGTAGCTCCGTCACGAACGGTGCCCACCAGTTGGGCAGCGATATGCCGGAGTACAGTGTCGCCGGCGCTGTGGCCGAGGCCGTCGTTGATCCTCTTGAACCGGTTGACGTCGCAGAAGAGAAGGCCCACCTGGCTTCCCGTGCGGGCGGCACTGGCGAGGGCAGCCTCCAGCCGGTCCTCCAGGAGGGCCCTGTTGGGCAAACCGGTTAACGGATCATGCAGGGCCTGTCGGCGGGCATCCTCAAGAAGCCGGATCTTTTCCAGCGAGATGGCAGCCAAAGCTGCCAGCCCGCCCAGGCGTTCGCTGACGGAGCCCTCCAGGCTCGCAGGGCCCGGCCCCACCCAGTGCGCCAGTACGATCCCTGCGAGCTGGTTCCCGGCCATAATGGGGGCCGCGGCCAGAGCCGAAATGTTGAACTCTTCCAGCATGCCCCGCGCCCAGTCCGACCCGGCCTTGGTCACCAGCATCGGTGCGCACGTGGCGACCAGCTCCGTCAGCTCCGGGCTATCCTGGGCGGCGACGATATATGCGGCCAGCCGGTCCGCGAGCCCGCCGTGCCAGCCGCTCATGCCTGCTATGCGTACGCGGCCCGTCTCGGGATCCCACAGTGCGATCGCCGACCGGTCGGCACCCGACAGGGCCGGCACGGCGTCGGCGATGGAATTGGCCAAAGACGGCACCGTGGAGTGTTCGGCCAGAGAATTCGAAACATCCAACAATAGGCGCGCCGTTTCGCCGTGTTCCCGGGCCTCCGCGACAACACCGGCGATGTCGAGGCTGACGGCGGCGTGTCGTGCGTAGGCCGCCAGGGCCTCGGTGTCACCGGGAAAGAATTGTTGCCCGCTGTGCGCCACGGCGGCCAGGATTCCGTAAGAATGCTTTCCGGACTCGACTGGAACACTCACCACAGGCAGCCCGTCGAGGGCGGGTGAGTCGCGGGAAAGCGAGATCCCGGTCCCGTCCAGTGCCGCTGCCAACACGTCTCCCAATCCACGCGTCCGGACATGCCGGCCCCCTGCGGGTGTTCGGACGGCCAGCAGGTGGCCCGGTGCGTGCACCGCGCTGTCGGTTCGGTCCAGGATGCGGTCAAGAATGTCTTCCAGGGACTCGCTGTTCGCGAGGTCCGATGCGGCCCCTTCTAGAGTCCTCAGCCTGTGTTCGGTCTTCGAGCGGTGGTCGGCGGGTGGTTCACTCCGGGCGGGTTTTTGCAGCAGGGACCTGAGGCGCTGGAGCGGGGACACGGCCCACTTGATGTCGTAGCGGCACTCGGTTGCGCCGTCCGCCTGACAGCCCTTTCCGTGCTCCACCCGCGCGGGAGCCAACCCGAACAGGACCGGTACCTGGGCGAGGAAGCCGATCTGGCTGTCGCAGTCGACCCGGTTGGGCTGGTAAGGCGGCAGCACTTTCCAGCTGATTGACGCCGAGCCGTCGTCGGACCGTTCGCACGTGAGCAACGTCGCGGAATCAACCCGCGTCGAGAAGGGGGAGACGCTGCGGAACGCGACTGCCGGCGAGCCATATTCACGGCCCAGGTGCCGCCACCGCTCCATTCCCGGATCCTGAAAGTAGGTTGCACCGAGCCGCAGCCCGATCCTGGGGTTGGCCAGTTCGTCGGCGGCCGCTTCGAAGAGCCGCAGCTTTTCCGTGTAGGAAATTCTCCCCACAGCACTTTCGAGCACGTCCCTCCGGTCGCTCAGTCCGGCCCGGTGCAGAATCCGGTCGACACCAGCCGCACCGGCCTCCTCTTCAACAACCCGCAATAAAACGCGAGTGATACCCGTGGACGATCCGGGTACCAGATTGCCGGTCATACTCATCAATTCCCCCAAAACTCGTCTTCGGCCCGTGGCTGCAGATATGTCATAGCCGCACGCGTCTGGCTGAACGGGACGTTTACTGCTGGCGGGCGCCGCAGTAGGATGCAACGGCCAGGCCGCGCAKGGCTGGGAGGGGCCTAAACGTGGGCAGAGGGAGCATGCCATTGACCTTTGYTGTTCGGTAGCCCGGCTGACCGCGAGGGTCCCGTGGCTTTGCGTCCCCGGCTCGCACCGGGTTTGCCCTTTTCGACGAGCGGATGCCCAATCGATGGTGATATTAGCAAGAACTTCCAAGAATCCGCGTCAAAAAGGACACGGAGGCGGAATCCATGCCGTTTCCTGACCGGAATTCCCACCCACCACCCCCTGAGACGCTCCGGGCGGAAGAGCCCCCGGCCGGAGGTGGTTTGATTAGTCAGTGCTCCACCTCAAACGCCTGCTGGTCTTCGGCCTCTTCGCCCTCGGCGTCATCACCGCATTCTCCTTCTGGGCCATCCGGCAACCCGGTGTTGACGCCCGCACCGCTTTCTCGGCACCGCCCCGGGCGGAGGCCAAGCTTGAAGCGCTGACCGGCGGGATCAGTTCCGCGGTTAACGTGACCCGGAATCCCGACGCCGTGTGGCTGAGCCGCGCCGCGGCCGGGACCGGGATCCCTGCCCGGGCCCTCCGGGCCTATGTTGCGGCAGCGTCCGCAGCTAACAGCTCCACTCCGGGCTGCGGCATCGGCTGGAACACTGTGGCCGCCGTCGGCTTCGTTGAATCGGCGCACGGAACCTACGGCGGAGGCAGCCTTACCGCCGCCGGGCATGCGAGCGGCCCGATTGTGGGCCCGAGTCTTGACGGCGACGGGTTTGCCGCCATCGCCGATACGGACGGAGGCGCCCTCGATGGCGACGCGCGCTGGGACCACGCCGTCGGGCCCATGCAGTTCATCCCCACCACCTGGCGGCTTGTAGGCCGGGACGGAAACGGGGACGGGAAAGCGGACCCGTTCAACATCGATGACGCCGCCCTCAGCGCAGCCACCTATCTCTGCGACCACGGCCGTGACCTCAGCACAGACCAGGGGTGGACCGACGCCATCTATTCGTATAACCAGTCCGGCGCCTACATTCGCCAGGTGCGGGCCGAAGCGACCGCCTACGCCGCCAAGGCGGGTACCGCAGGCTAGGCCCGGAACCGTGGCGCAACGGGCCTCGGGAAGTTCATCCTCCGTCGGGTCTTGAGCCGCGGTGCAGGATCACCATAAGGTGAGGGCGACCCGCCAATCTTCAGGAGATGCCATGTCCCTCGTCCGCGTGCACAATTTCTCGGTTTCCCTCGACGGCTTCGGCACCGGCGAGGGCCAGCAGCTCGAGRCACCCTTCGGCCACGCGGGTTCGCGCCTGATGAAATGGGCCTTCGAGACGCGCACCTTCCGGCAGATGGGGCTCCCCGGGGAAGGCGAGGGATCCCAGGGTGTCGATGAGGCGTTCGCCAGCGCATGGGGTCCCGGGATCGGCGCGGAGATCATGGGGCGGAACAAATTCGGTCCCCAGCGCGGGCCGTGGGCCGACGAGGAATGGAAGGGCTGGTGGGGCGATAACCCGGTCTTCCACACGCCCGTGGTGGTGCTGACCCACCACCCCCGGCCGGTCCTCGAAATGGAAGGCGGGACAACGTTCCATTTCGTCGACGCCGACCCCGTTTCCGCGCTCGAGCAGGCCCGCGCCCTGGCCGGCGACCTCGACATCCGGATCGGCGGCGGCGTCAGCACGATCCGGCAGTTCCTTGAGGCTGACCTGATCGACCACATGCACGTCGTTCTTGTGCCGATCGTCCTCGGCCGGGGGGAACGGCTCTGGGACGGCCTCGAAGAACTCGAACAGCGCTTTGACATCGAAGCCACCGCGTCCCCGCAGGGCGTGGTCCACCTGATCTTCACCCGACGGCCCGCCAAGTAGGCAGGGCCCGCCGTCGCCGTCGACGGCGTGACGTCAGAGTCTGCGGCGCCCGGCCCACAGCCCGTGCAGCAGCGGAACGACTGAGGCGATCATCAGCACCCGGCCGAGCACACCGTCGTCGGCGAGAACGATCGAGCCCGCCACCAGCAGCGCGCCGAAAACCGCCGCCGATCCCGCCCGCTGCACAGCCCGGTCCAGCCGCGCCATCTGACGCTCCAGCCGCGGATTGGAGACTGAAACTGACCCGTCTTCGAAGCGGGTGATGAGCCCGTCGAGGCGTTTCGGCAGACGCAGGGCTGCCCCCGCGACGTCGAGCGCCTGCTGGGCCACATCCTGCACGATATTGCCGCGCTCGTCGCGCAGCAGCTGGCCAGCAAACGGTTCCACCGCGTCCCACAGATTGAACCGTGCATCCAATGCACTGCACACGCCCGAGGTCAGGGACATGGCCCTGATGATGAGCAGGAAATTCTCGGGCAACTGGAATGGCAGGGAGCGTATGAGGTCACCGAACTCCACCGCGAATTCCAGGAACTCGCGTTGGTCCACCTCGCGAAGTTCGGCGAAGCCCATCCCGCCAAAGCGTGCGAAGAGGTGCGTCATGGCCCGCTCGAGTTCGGCCCTGTTGGCGGAGGGGACCAGCACGCCGATGTCGCTGATCGCCGCCACGAGTCCCTGGCCGTCACGCGAGGCGGCGGCGATCAGCAGCTTCCGCAGTCCGCTGCGGGTGCCGGGCGGGACCTCGCCCATCATGCCGAAGTCGATGAACGTCAGCTTCCAGGGACGCCCTGCCGCCGGATCGGATGCCGGCGTGACGAAGATGTTGCCGGGGTGGGGATCGGCATGGAAAAAGCCGTTGGTGAAGAGCTGCTCGAACATGACCGACGCGAACACCGGAGCGACCTCCGCGGGATCGATGCCCGCCGCACGAAGGGCCTGGGCGTCCGTGATCTTGATGGCGGTGACGTTCTCCAGGGTGAGCACACGGCGTGTGGTCCACTCCCAGGCCACGGCGGGAACGTCCACCCTGTGGTCGTCGGTAAACTCGGCCGCAAAGCGTTCGGCATTCGCGGCTTCATGCAGGTAATCGATTTCCTCGAGGCTGGTTTGCGCGAATTCCTCCACCAGGGCGGGCATGTCCGCCCGCCGTGACACCAGCCGGATGCGGCTGAGCCAGCCCCCTACCTTGCGCAGGGCTGCGAGGTCGACGTCGACGATCGCATCAATGCCGGGACGCTGCACCTTCAGGAC
>NZ_JBFTNO010000193.1:0-6054 GCF_056397525.1 Arthrobacter sp. 05L45_2
GTGCCGTCCTGTTCCTGCACGGGTGGAGTGACTACTTCTTCAATGAGGAGCTCGCCGGATTCTGGACCGCCCAGGGCTTCGAGTTCTTCGCCCTGGACATGCACAACCACGGCCGGAGCCTGCAGCATGGCACCCATGGCGGCTACGTGGCGGACCTGGCCGACTACGACGCGGAGATCACCGCCGCGATCGGCATCATCAGGTCCCTCCGTCCTGACAACGCGCCCGCCGTGCCCGTGACTCTGATGGGCCACTCCACCGGCGGCCTCATCGCGGCCCTGTGGGCGAGCCGGCACCCGGGGATTGCCGCGCAGCTGGTCCTCGACAGCCCGTGGCTGGAGATGCATGGCAGCCCGGCGATCCGCAGGGCTGCCTGGACCATGGTGGAACCGCTGGCACGGCTGCGGCCCGAGTATGTCATCCGGCTTCCCGAGCGTGCCTTTTACTGGCGCAGTATCAGCAGCGCCGCGGAGGGCGAGTGGCTCCTCGACGACAACTACAGGCCGCGCCGGGCCTTCCCCGTGCGCGCCGGTTGGCTCAGCGCCGTCCTCAGCGGTCAGTCGAAGGTGGCCCGGGGGCTGAACATCGACGCCCCCATCCTGGTGATGATCTCCGGCGCCAGCGCCAACGGGATGTTCTGGAAGGAATCCATGCGGCGCACGGATGCTGTCCTTGACGTCAACACCATCGCCTTGCGCGCCCTGAGCCTCGGCCGGACCGTGACCCTGGAACGGATCGACGGTGCCCTGCACGACGTCTTCCTCTCGGCGCCGCGGGTCCGCGCCGACGCGTACGCACGGCTGGCGCGGTGGATTAGGGCGTACGTCCCGGACGACGGCGGGGCGGGCTAGCCGCGGGGAAGCTCCCCCGTCGGGACTGCGGCGTCGACCGCGCCGCCGTACCGGCGGTCCCGCTGGGCGTAGATTTCGACGGCGTCCCACAGCGTGCGCCGGTCGACGTCGGGCCAGAGCGTGTCGAGGAAAACGAACTCGGCGTACGCGGACTGCCAGAGCATGAAGTTGGAGAGCCGCTGTTCACCGGAGCTGCGCAGGAACAGGTCAACGTCTGGCAGGTCAGGCTCGTCAAGGTATTTCTGGATGGTGCGTTCTGTGATGGCACCGGGCTTGAGCCGGCCCGCGGCCACCTCCTCCGCGATGGCGGCCACGGCGTCGGCGATCTCGGCCCTGCCGCCGTAGTTAACACACATGTTCAACGTGCAGGTGCTGTTGCCGCGGGTGAACTCCTCGGCCTCCTCGAGCTCCCTGATGACGGAGCCCCAGAGTTTGGGCCGCCGCCCGGACCAGCGGATCCTGACACCCCAGTCGTCCAGCTGGTTGCGCTGGCGTCGCAGCACATCCTTGTTAAATCCCATCAGGAAGCGGACTTCCTCGGGTGAGCGTCGCCAGTTCTCGGTGGAGAAGGCGTAGACACTGACGTGTTCGATGCCGAGCTCGATGGCGCCGGCCATCACATCCAGCAGCGCCGGCTCGCCGGCCTTATGGCCCTCGATGCGGGGCAGGCCGCGCTGGTTGGCCCAGCGGCCGTTGCCGTCCATGACGATCGCGACGTGCCGCGGAATGAACTCCGCGGGGATGGCCGGTGCAACGGCACCGGAGGGATGCGGGTACGGCGCCACCACGGGGGTGCTGCGCTGCCGGACGGGATTCTTCTTTTTGCCCAGGGCCACGTTTACGTTCGCTCCACATGTTTGAGGGATTTCAGGACACGTTCCAGATGCCACTGCAGATAACTGGCCACCAGCCCAGCGGCCTCCCGCCGGTGGCCGGGGGCGGATGCGTCTGCTGCAACCCAGTTGCCGGTCAGCAGCGCCCCGAGCAGGATCACGGTCTCCGCGGCGGGGGCCGGCGAGCCCGGGGGCCGGCACTCCCCGCAGACCATGCCGCCGAGAGGAGCCGAGAACGCGGTGTGCGGTCCCGGGGCGCCGCAGCGGGCGCAGTCGGTAAAGCTCGGCGCCCAGCCGCCCGTGGACAGTGCGCGGAGCAGGTAGGAGTCAAGGATAAGTTCCGGGGCGTGGTCGCCCCGGCTGAGCGATGCCAGGGCCCCGACCAGCAGCAGGTACTGGGCCGTGCCGGCTTCGCCGTCGACGTCGGTGAGTTTCTCCGCGGTCTCGGTCATCGCTGCAGCCACCGTGTAGCGGCCGTAGTCGGAGGCGATGCTCGAACCGTAGGCGCCCTTCGCGACCGCCTGGGTCACCACGTCCAGGGTGCGCCCCGAGATGAGCTGGAGGTCGGCGACCATAAAGGGCTCAAGCCGGGCCCCGAACCGGCTGCTGGTGCGGCGGACACCCTTGGCCACGGCGCGGACCTGGCCGTGGTGTTTTGTCAGCAGCGTGATGATGCGGTCCGCYTCGCCCAGYTTRTGSGTGCGCAGGACCACGGCGTCGTCGCGGTAGGCGCGGGCKGCRAAGGAGGAAGGTTGGGCCACAGYTAATCTTCGCACTGACTTTTGGGATTCGCCGCCATTGGAAACAGCACTGCGCCGCCGGAACCTCCGGCGGCGCAGTGGGACTGCTCTAGGCGCGGGCGTCCCGGATGGCGCGGTTGACGGCGGAAATGACGGCCTTCAGCGACGCCATGGACGTGTTGGCGTCAATCCCGACGCCCCACAGCACCCGCTCCCCCACGGCGCATTCGACGTAGGCCGCGGCCTGGGCGCTGCCGCCTTCGGACAGGGCGTGCTCACTGTAGTCGAGGACGCGGACGTCCACGCCGTCCTCCCGCAGGATGCTGAGCAGGGCCGCGATGGGGCCGTTGCCCACCCCGGTCCGGCGCAAGGGCTTGCCGTCGATCTTCAGGGCGGCGGTGAGGGTCATGGTGCCGTCCTCGTCCGACTCGGTGCTGACCGCGCCCAGGGCGTAGCGGCCCCACTGGGCTTCGGCTGCGGCGGAGGGCAAGTACTCGTCCTGGAACAGCTGCCACAGCTGGGCGCCGCTGACCTCCCCGCCCACGGTGTCGGTGCGGCGCTGGATAACGCCGGAGAACTCGATCTGGGCCCGGCGCGGCAGGTCCAGGTTGTGCTCGTTCTTCAGCAGGTACGCCACCCCGCCCTTGCCGGACTGGGAGTTCACCCGGATGACCGCCTCGTAGCTGCGGCCGAGGTCCTTCGGGTCCACCGGCAGGTAGGGCACCTGCCAGGTGTAGTCGGCGACGTCCTTGCCCGCTGCGGCTGCATCCTTCTCGAGGGCTTCCAGGCCCTTCTTGATGGCATCCTGGTGCGAGCCGGAGAAGGCGGTAAACACCAGGTCCCCGCCGTAGGGTGAGCGTTCGGCCACGGGCAGCTGGTTGCAGTACTCCACCGTGCGCCGGACGTCGTCAATGTCAGAGAAGTCGATCATGGGGTCCACGCCCTGGACGAACATGTTCAGGCCCAGGGTGACCAGGTCCACGTTGCCGGTCCGCTCGCCGTTGCCAAACAGGCAGCCTTCGATCCGGTCGGCTCCGGCGAGGTAGCCCAGTTCCGCTGCCGCGACGCCGGTGCCGCGGTCGTTGTGCGGGTGCAGGGAGAGGATGATGCCTTCGCGGGGATGCAGGTGCCTGCTCATCCACTCGATCGAATCGGCGTACACGTTCGGGGTTGCCATCTCGACAGTGGCCGGCAGGTTGATGATGACCTGCCGGTCCGCCGAGGCTTCGAAGACATCGGCAACGGCGTTGCAGACGCGCACGGCGTAGGCGAGTTCGGTGCCGGTGAAGGACTCCGGCGAGTACTCGTAGGTGATGTGCGTGTCCTCGAGTGTTTCCTCGTACTTCTTGCACAGGCGGGCGCCCTGCAGGGCGATGTCCAGGATCCCGTCCTCGTCCTGGTTGAACACCACCCGGCGCTGCAGGACGGAGGTGGAGTTGTAAAGGTGGACGATGGCCTGCTTGGCGCCTACCAGGGACTCGTAGGTCCGCTCGATCAGGTGCTCGCGGGCCTGGGTCAGGACCTGGATGGTGACGTCATCCGGGATGTGGTTGCCCTCGATCAGCTGCCGGACGAAGTCGAAGTCCGTCTGCGAGGCCGAGGGGAAGCCGACCTCGATCTCCTTGTAGCCCATCCGGACCAGCAGGTCGAACATTTTCATCTTGCGGGCCGGGCTCATGGGATCGATCAGGGCCTGGTTGCCGTCACGGAGGTCAACGGCGCACCAGCGCGGGGCCTTGGTGATGACCTTCCCGGGCCAGGTGCGGTCCGGCAGTTCGACACTGATGAGGTCCTGGAAGGGGACATAGCGGTGGACCGGCATTCCTGAGGGCTGCTGTGCGTTTCGCATTACTTATCGGGGCCTTTTCTGTGGTTCTTGGTGAAAGGGTGGCCGGGCAACACAAACTCCGCAGCGAGGTTTGGCCTTGCGCTAGATCGCGTCTGAGGCCCCGCCGCGGCAGCTAAGAAGAAGCAGTTCTGCACGCACATTTTCACAGTAACACGGGTGCGTAAGATGAAGGAGCCATACCCCAGCAACGTCCACCATGCAGACGCTGTACCGGTGCCAGGCCCGGTACAGCCGTCCTCTCGAAGGAGCATCAGTGCCGCTTTCCGGAATCGACCCCGCCACCATCGACGCCAGTGTCCGACCCCAGGACGATCTCTACCGGCACTTCAACGGGCGCTGGCTGAAGACCACCACCATTCCGGATGACCGGCCGCTGGAGGGCACCTTCACGGCGCTGCGGGACGGCTCGGAACTCGCGGTCAAGGAAATCATCATCGAGGCCGCGGGCCGCGGGGAGGCCGCGACCGGCATTGAACGCAAGATCGGGGACCTCTACAGCAGTTTTATGGATGAGGCCGCCGCCGAAGCCAAGGGCGCGGAACCGATCCGGGAACGGCTGGCCGAGGTCTTCGGCACCGCGTCGGTGGCCGAGCTGGTCCGTTTGGCCGGGCGGCTGTTCCGGGCTGACGTGTCGGGACTGTTCTACATTTATCCGGCCCCTGACGCGGGCAATCCGGACCGGATCCTGCTCTACACCGGGCAGGGCGGCCTCGGCCTCCCGGACGAGTCGTACTACCGCGAGGAAAAATTCGCGCCGATGGTGCAGGCCTACCGGGAGCACGTCCGGACCCTGCTGGAGCTCGCCGGCATCGCCGAACCCGGGGCCGCCGCGGCACGTGTGGTGGAACTGGAAACCTCCCTGGCATCCCACCATTGGGACAAAGTCACCCTCCGCAATCCGCAGAAGACCTACAACCTCAAGTCAGCCGACGAAGCCGCAGAGCTCTTCCCGCTTCTCGCCGACTGGTTCGACGCCGCGGGCATCGCCGCCGAAAAGCGCGCCGAGCTGGTGGTAAGCACCCCGGACTTCTTCGCAGGGGCGGCAGCGCTCCTTGACTCGGTGCCGCTGGCCACCTGGCAGGAATGGCTGGCCACCCGCGTGGTCAGCGCCGCGGCTCCCTACCTTTCCGCGGCGTTCGTGGACGCAAACTTCGCCTTCTACGGCACCACCCTCAGCGGCACGCCCCGCAACCGGGACCGCTGGAAGCGCGGCGTCGCCGTCGTCGAGGCCGCCCTGGGCGAAGCGGTCGGGCAGATCTATGTGGCCCGGCACTTTCCGGAGAGCCATAAGGAGCACATGCGCTCACTCGTGGGGAACCTGACTGAGGCGTACCGCGACTCCATCACTGGCCTGCCGTGGATGGGCGAGGAAACCCGGACGGAGGCCCTGAAGAAGCTCGATTCCTTCCGGGCCAAGATCGGATACCCGGAGAAGTGGATCGACTACTCGGCCGTGGTGGTGGACGCCGGGGATCTGCTCGGCAACGTTGAACGAGCCCACAGCGCGGACGTCGACCGGCACCTGGACGAGGTAGGACAGCCCGTGGACCGCGAGAAGTGGCTGATGACGCCGCAGACCGTCAACGCCTACTACCACCCGCTGCTCAACGAGATCGTCTTCCCGGCGGCCATCCTGCAGCCCCCGTTTTTCACCGCCGACGCCGACGACGCCGTGAACTACGGCGGCATCGGCGCCGTGATCGGGCACGAGATCGGCCACGGCTTCGATGACCAGGGGTCCCAGTACGACGGCAGCGGCCTGCTCCGGAACTGGTGGACTG
>NZ_JBFTNO010000194.1:0-9829 GCF_056397525.1 Arthrobacter sp. 05L45_2
GAATAGACCATGCCCAAAATCAGCTATCAGACCGAACATCAGGGATCCCAACGACGCCCGCCCGCCTCCTCTGCCACGCGGGTATTGCTGGCCTGTGGCATCACCGCCGGCCCCCTATACCTTCTGGTCAGCTATGCCCAGGCGTTTCTTCGCCCGGGCTTCGACGCGGCACATAACGACCTCAGCGTCCTAGCCAACGGCGACCTAGGCTGGATGCAAACCACAAACCTGATCCTCACCGGCGCCCTAACCCTCCTGACCGCCGTCGGATTCCGTCGCGCACTCAACCCCGGACGAGGAGCCACCTGGGGGCCGGTTCTCGTCGGAATCTACGGTGCCGGATTAGTGGGTGCGGGGATTTTCACCGCCGATCCCATGAACGGATTCCCTCAAGGCGCACCTCCCGGACCCCCTATCTCCGGGTCCCTCCACGGGTTTCTTCACTTCGTTACCGCAGGGATTGGCTTTGCCGCCTTCATCGCTGCCTGCTGYGTTATGGCCCGCCGGTTCTACACATCCGAAAACCGGAGGCTCGGAGCATTCTCCCTTGCTACCGGAATCCTCTTTCTCGCCGCCTTCGTCGGCATTGCCAGCGGGTCAACGTCAGCCGTCATCGTTCTTAGCTTCACAGCAGCCGTAGTCCTCGCTTGGACCTGGCTGGCAATAACGGCCGCCCACCTACGACGCAGCCAACCCCTGCCTCCCACCGTCCGCACCAGCTGAGCGAGCCAACCACTAAAAAGCACGATCAACAGCAATTTGACGACTATAGGAGCATCGGTAAAGACGTGGGAAAGGGCCAGGGATCCCGGAGCTCGGCGACGGAAGCACTGGACCCAACAGCCGGCCGCGCCAGCGGACGCCCGAAAAGGTGCGAGCCCTGCGAGGCCCCTCTGGTTTAGTACCGGAACCCTCGCTCCAGGTCGAATCCGGCGCGGGGTGGTCTCATCCTGGTCATCCTGAAGCCGGGCGTGGCGAGCCCTGTTGACCGTGGGGGGCTGGCAGGTGATGCTGAGGGCACTTCGGTGACCAGGGGGATCATGGGAGTGCACAAGGGGGGATTGGATGCTGACCTACATTCGCGAGCGGCAAGAAGCATGATCCTTGTCCTCATGGGGTTGGTTTTTGCGGGCCTGGCACCTCAGTCGATTTTCTGGATCGTGTTCCCGGCGTCTGTCGCCCTGGACTTGGTCCTCACCAGAGGATGGATCAGAGAAGATGCGCTCAGGGCTCACCGGGCCGGGCAGGCTCAGTAAAATTGCTGTGCCCCCGTCAGTGTGATCGGCGTCCGACGGAAATGTGTTCCTACAGACAAGCCGTGTGAGAGGCTTGCTTTCGAAAAAGCTCACACTGGGGGAAACGCATTGGACATTGTTTTGATAATTGTCAGACTGGCGGCGGTCGCTGTGCCGGTAGTTCTCGCTGTACTGGCCCTGTACTGGATCATTCGCCTCGGAGTAAAGCACGGATTGCGCTCATACGAGACGGAAAGGGCCCGGCACTCGGACACTGTGGTCTAAGCGCTTCAAGTCGGCTCTCGGCTGCGGGCTCCTGTACCAGCTCCTCGCCCATACAGCCCAGACCATCCCTTGCCCCTGCCTGGATCATGCGGCGCTTGTAGGAGAGTAATCAGGCGACGAACAACGTAAACACCAGGGCCAGGGATCCCGGAGCCCTGCGACGGAAGCCGTGGACCCAACAGCCGGCCGCGCCAGCGGACGCCAGGGCCGCCTAGGTCCGGGCTTCCACCCCCGGGCGCTTCAACGCGAAGCGCCCAGGTTCCCGGCAGGGACCCCGAAACTGGACAGGCGTCCCGCGGATTTGCAAGGATGGCCGGACCGGGCCGATCGGACCCGGTTCGGTGAATTTCCGGGACGAATGTCTCCGTGATGGACGAGGGGAAGTGAGCATGCGCATCGCAACGATGTCTGCTGCCACAGTCAGCGGGGTGGCCGGTATGGCCTGCTTCGCGGCCGCGCACCTGCCAGCCTCCACCGGACCGTCCGCCGTCGCCGCGGACTAATTTCACCGGAAGTACCCGGTAACACCCGGAATCACAGGCTGGCATTCCCTTGCCCTAGACCGCCCCGGCGCGCCATCAGGCCCCGGGACGGAACCATCCGATGCCGAAAGATTCCGTCATGCAAAAACTCACGCCCCAGCAGATCCGCTCGTCCTTCGTGAACGCGAGCCGCTCCGAAGCGGCCAAACTCAACCTCCCCGCGAACTTCGACTCCCTCGACTGGGACAGCCTCGAATTCCTGGGCTGGCGCGACGGGAAAATGCCGCTGCGCGGCTACCTTGTCCTGCCGGGCCCGACCGGTCCGACCGGAATCATGCTCCGGGCCCCGGAGGGCGGCGCCAAGAAGAACCGCTCAGTCCTGTGCGAGCTGTGCCGGGACATCTTCTCCAAGGATGACGTGGTGCTCTGGGTGGCGAAGCGGTCCGGCCAGTCGGGCCGCAACGGGAACACCGTCGGCACGTTGATCTGCGCCGAATTCGGGTGCTGCCGCAATGTCCGGGTGGAACCGCCGGCCAACGAGATCAACCCCGACCCGGCCGCCGTCGTACTCCGGCAAATCGAGGGCCTGGCTGAGCGGACCTCCAGGTTCCTGGACCGCGTCCAGGGGAAGTAACGCAGCAGCCAGGCGCAGGACGGGCTGTCCTCAGCGCAGGACGATGTCCACAGGGTTCGCCTCGGAGCGCCATGCGCCCTCCGGGGCGGCCCCTGCCGTGATCACCGGGGCGGTCAGGACGCCGGACCGGTTGGTGCGTTTGTCCCGGAGGATTTCGGTCACCGAACCGAGGTGCCGTGAGAGGTCGATGACGTTTTCCGGCGCGGCCAGGAGCAGCTGGAATCCGAACTCGTGCAGCGCCTTGATCCCGGCGCCGGCGAATTCCTCCGAGGCCAGCACAAAGGCCTCGTCCATCATGACCGTGCCGTAGGTGGTGAACCCCTGCTCGGCGATGCCCAGCTGGTAGCTCAGGGCCGCSGCCATGATGAACGCGGTGAAGCGCTGCCGCTCGCCACCGGACATCGACCCGGTGTCCGCGTGCATGTAGACCTCGGTCTTCGCCGCGCGCGGCGTCCGGCTGCCCTTGGCGGCCGCGTTTGGCCCGGCGGGCTGCACCCCGCGGTGCTCCTTGCACTGGATGAACAGGTGGCCCCGGACATCCAGGACCTCGGCGCGCCAGCGCCGGTCCTCGGGCGCCTGGGAACCGAGCCGCTTAACCAGCGTCTCCAGCGACTTGTAACGGCTGGTCAGCTCGGCGTCGTCGTCCTGCCCGGCCGCCTGGCCCGCGGGCGCACCCGCGGCGGCAGCCTTCCCCGGACGGGTGTGGCGGACCTTCAGCGCGTTCTGGATGGCGTCCTTGAACTGCTTCGCGGTGGCGGGCAGCGTCTGCTTGATGTCCAGTTCCAAGAAGCTGCCCTCGTGGAAGTTCACCTCGGAGAGGACGCCGTTCAGCGGCAGGATCCGGCTGGTGATGGAACGGCGTTCCTCGTCCAGCAGGTGTAGCAGCGTGCTGAAGGACTCGTGTGTCCGCTGGTTAAAGAACTGCCGGAACTCGGCCTCCTGGGCGGGCAGCCCGTCGCTGACTATGGCGTGGTAGCGGCCTTCGAACTCCCCGGCAGCCCCGATCGAGGTGCCGTGGTCCGCGGAGATGGCCGTGCCCCATTCACGCACGAAGCCCTCGAAGATCCTGGTCAGCCGCTCGGACGTGGCCTGCCCGCGGGACTCGGCTGCGTGCAGTTCCGCGAGGAGCCGGGTGCGGACCAGGTTGGCGAGGTTGTCCAGTTCGTGCATTTCCAGGACGTCGCCGAAGTCCACGAAGTAGGGTTCCAGTGCCGCTGCTGTGGCGGCGTCGAGTGCCTTGTACTCGCTTTGCAGCACGGCCGCGGCCTCGGTGCTGGACTGGTGTTTCTGCCGGGCCGCCTCAATGTTGGCACGGAGCGGCTCGAGGTCGGCCTGGGCGGCGAGGGCGTCTTTGAGCCGTTGCTCGATTCGGGCGAGCTCATCGGCGGCCACGGCCGCGGAGACCTGTTCCCAGGGCCGGTGGTCGTCGGCGACACGGCGGAGTGCGTCGAGTTGCCGGGTCATGCCCTGGTGGGATTCCTCCCGGCTTTGCGCCAGGTCGGCGGCCTTGGCGAGTTCCTGCTGGAGGTCCTCGACCTGCGCGGCGACGAGTTCCAGTTTGGCGGCGTTATCGAAGCCCAGGACGTAGTCCTGCCGGGAGGTGAAGCGGTCATCCTTTTCCACGGTGTGGCGGTTCCGCTTGACCACGCCGCCCAGGCTCAGTCCCTTGTCCAGCCGGGCCAGTTCGTCCGGATCCTCGACGCAGGGGTACGCGTAATCAAGGGCGATCCGCTCCCGGATCCATTCGCCGGCCGCCGCGGCCGGCCCTGCGGTGAGGATGTCCAGCTTGGTCAGCAGGTCGCCGTCGGCCGCATCCTCCACGGCCAGCGCGCCGCCGGCGAGCGGCTTGGAGACGTCGACGGCGCGCAGTGCGCCGCGGACCGGATGATCGTTGAGGTACCGGGTGACGGCGGTGAAGTGCTCGCCGGGGACCAGCAGCGTGGTGGCGAGGCTGCGCAGGGCCCGCTCAGCGGCCGGCCGCCACTGCTCGTGGCCCTCTGCGAGGTCGATCAGTTCGCCGCCGAACGGCATCAGCTCCTCGGCAACGCCCGTGGCAGCCGCGATGGCGCTGCGGTTTTCGATGCTTGAAGGCGGCAGCAGGGACTTCCGGGTTTTGAGCGAGACAAGTTCCTGCTGCGCGGCGGCGAGTTCCCGCTTCCGGGCAGCGTGCCCGTCGAACGCCTCGAACCGCAGCTCCTTGAGGGCCTCGGAGTCGTCCTTCAGCTCGGCCGAGCGGGCGGCCGCATGTTCGTGCGCCTGCTCCCAGCCGGCGGCCGTCCATTCGAGCTCAAGGCCCGCATCCGTCAGGGCTTTTCGGGCGGACTCTTCGACCTGCTGGCGGAGTTTGAGGCCCATCCGGGCGTTCTCCAGCGACTGTTCGATCGCGGAGATCGCGTTGCCGCCCTGGTTGTTGTAGTCGGCCTCGAGCTGGCGGAGCTCCTTGGCCAGTCCGTCGCGGACACCGCGCTCGGCACCGAGCTCGCGGGCCTTCTCCTGTGCCTGGGCCTTGACGCGTTCAAGCGTCTTTTCGTGCACCGTAACGGCCAGCTGCTGCTTGTAGGCCTCGAACTCCTCGCCCGTGAGGTCCCGGAGCCGGTTCGCGTCGAGCAGGGCCTGCGCGTACTCCTTGTTCAGCCCGGGGACGGGGGCCAGCTGGTCGCGCTGCTGCCGGACGTCTTCGAGCCGCTGCCGGATGGACATCAGGTTGCTGAATTCCTCGACGACGTCGTCCGCAGCGGCCAGCGTGGCGGGCGCATCCAGGACCTGGTCGCGGAAGAAGGTGTTGACGCTGCCGCCGAGACCCTTGCCCGCCTGGATGACGCGCAGCAGCGGCAGGGCCTGGTCCGAGTTGATCCCGAGGAGGCGCCGGAAACGCTCTGCGAAGGCTTTGTGCACGTCGAAGATCTGCGCATCCGGGAAAATCGCGTCCAGCGCCGACTTGGTGAAGCGCTTCTCTGCGATGCCCTCCACAGCGGCCAGGTCCAGCGGCTTGTTATCGATCAGGTAGTAGCGTCCGACGCTGGATTCGGTGCCGTTCTTGGGCAGATCAAACAGCGCCGAAATGGTCACCCGGGTGCCGGCCGCGTTGTCGAAGGTCAGGGCGACGGCGGACCAGGTGGCGCCGGGGCGCTGGAAGGCACTGGCCGAGCCTTCGCCGACGGCCTTGTCCCCTACTTTGCCGCGCATGTAGGTGAAGGTGGTCCTCTTGTCCTCCACGGCCCCGCCGGCGCGCTGGGCGGCTGCCTCGTTGGAGCGCGGGCGGGCGTCGAAGACCCGCAGCATCGCGTCGAACAGTGTGGACTTGCCGACGCCGGAATTGCCGGTCAGGAGGGTGCCATTGCGGTCCACGTGCATGGTGTGGGCGCCGTGGAAGGTGCCCCAGTTGACCACCTGCACGAGGGCCAGGCGCATCTGGCCGGGGTTGGTGAGCTCGCCCATAGGCAGCATGGTGGCGATGCTCATTCGGCGTCCTCCGCTTCGTCGGTCACGCCGTTGTGGTCGCCTATCGCGACATCACCGGACACATGCTCTGCATGCTCGCTCGTTCCGCCCCTCGGACCCCCTCGCCTCGCAAGCTCGGCCAGGGAACCCTGTCCGAGTGGGCCCAGCTTAGACGCATGCTGCCGCATGTCCCCGGCGCTGCCGCTGCTGTTAAGGAGCGAATCGTCGTCGTCACCATCGCTCTGCGTCACCGAAATGTCGTCGTCGCCTTCTGCATCATCCACCGGAACGGCCGCGTCGGCGTCGAGGTCCAGCAGCGGTTCGGTGCCCGACTGGTCGGTGCTGGCGGCGATCAGGGCATCGATTTGGGCCGGGATGTCGCCGATGTTTTCGAACGGGAGGGCCAGTGGGAGGGCGTTGGAGATGGTGTAGACGTCATCCAGGCCTGTGGCGAGGAGGAGCTGGCGGGCCAGGAGCTTGGTGATGGCGCGGGTGACGACGTCGGAGTCGCGCAGGGCGTCCTGCTGGCCGGCCGGCTGGTAGTGGGCCACGAGGTCGGCGATTTCCTCGCGTGTGATCGTGGGGTCGGTCTGGGCCGTGACGTGGCGGTCCAGGAGCAGGCGGAGGCGGAGCAGGACGATGGTTTCGACCCGGCTCAGGGCCCGCTGCTGGCGCAGGATGCTGGAGCGGGTGCTCCCGCCGATCGCTTCGGGGTCCACCGGGCGCAGCACAGCGATCTTGCGTTCATGGTCCAGCTGCAGGGTAAGGAATAGCTCGGAGAGGCGGCTGCGCAGGATGACCTGGTTGTCCAGGAGTGTGGTCCAGAGTTTTTCGTCGCGGCCGCCGTCGATGTAGGGCCCCTTCAGGAGTTTCACCAGCGCCTGGCGGACCTTCATGGGGAGCACTCCGGTGTCGCCGGGGAAGAGCGCTGCGCCGTCGACAAACGTGTCCCGGGCAGTCACGGCGAACGGGTCCGGGTGCACGTGTCCCGGTTCGCTGGCGGGTTCCGGCTGGTGCTGCGGCTCGGCGCCCGGCGCTTCGAGGGAGACTTCGCTCATCTTCAATCCTTCTTGAGTGTGACGACGGGCAGGTAGGCGGCGCGGGTGGACCCGTCGATTTGTTCGAAGTCCAGGGGCGCCCAGGCGTCCCGGTCGAAGCCGGCGCCTAGGTGCAGTGCGTGCGAGAGCAGGGCCCGGATGGAGTTGATGTGCCGTTCGCCGTCCGGCAGTTGCTCCCAGGCCTCGGCCAGTGTTGTGGCGCCCGCGGCCGCCGCGCGGATCGCCTCGGGGTTGGCCTTCCCGGTCCGCGGCGAGCGCACCCGGTCCGAGTCGCTGAAGGCGATCGGATCGGCCAGTTTGGGCGGCGCCGCGAACTCGTCCGGATCGAAGAGCTTGACCATGGCAAGGGACTCGAAGCCGGCGTTGAACAGCACCGGTCCCCGGACCAGGCCGGGACGCTCGCGCTCGTACGGCAATGAACGGATCGCCTGTTCGGCCTCTCGCAGCACCTTCCGGAGCCGGACAGACTGCCGGTAGTCGTCGCTTTGGACGTAGGTGTTGAGGCTTTCGCTGAGCTTGCCGTAAATCCGCTGGATCTGGCTGTGCTGGCTGCGCAGCTCGGCCACCAGGTTCTTCAGCGTCTCGCGTTCGTCCTGGCTCAGGTCGTCGGCGAACTGCCGGCTGAGCACTTCGCCGATGGCGGACCGGAAGCGGAGCTGCTGCTGCGGGTCCTCCAGGAACGCCGTGAAGGACCGGAATGTCCTTCCTTCCGGGCTTTGCCGCAGCCGCTTGTCCGCCTCAAGCACCTGCGCCATGGTGGCGCCCTTGCTCAGGGACTCTTCGATGATCTGGTTCCGGAGCTCGCCCACCAGCTCCTCGATCCGGTCGCGCATCTTCTTGTAGTCCGCGGGCAGGCTCGCGGCGAGGTCCAGGATATTGCCGGCCGCCTCGACGGCTTCCTCGTCGTCGAGCAATCCGTCGAATTCACCGGAACTGATCTCCTCGATCAGCTGGCGGCGTTCGCCGATCTCCTCCTCCAGGGATTCCAGCCGGGCGCTCTGGTCCGGGTTGGTCTCATTGGCGAGCTTCTCGACATCGCCCAGCAGGGTGCCCAGCCGCGAGCCGTTGAGCGTGGAGCGTTCACTGGACAGGCTGTCCAGGAAGGCAAGGACACGCGCCGCGGGCTCGGTGACCTCGTACACGATCTGGCCGGACTGGTTCCGCCGGGTCAGGAAATTCTTGCGGGTCCACTCGTCGCCGAAACCTTTGCCGTTCGCGGAGCCGCCCAGCCCCGGATCCTGGCGGCGCAGCTGCTCAAGGAAGGCGTCGACGTCGGCGTGGAACTGCTCCAGCGGAAGCTGCGGCCGGGTGCGGGTGAAGGAGGCCTGCAACACGGCGATCACCCAGGGCGCCGAACGGGTCAGCGCCCAGGCGGGCCCTTTGGTGAGCAGTTCCAGGTCCCGGAGCCGGGCGCTGATGGCGTCGGCGGGGGACACAGCGGACCGGGACACGCAGTTCTCCTATCGATGCCGGGGGTGGGGTGGGCAGTGGATCCAAGAAAACTGCCAACTACAAGGTTAACGCAGGGCCTCCGGAATCCCTGCTGGGTCCCCGGAATGGCGGCGCACACCGCGGCAGAGACTGCTGCGGCGGGGAAATCCGCGACCTCCCCGTGACCTACGTGCGGGTAGCATTTCGATCCCGTATCAACCCCTTCCGACCCGCACGGCGACTCTGGCTGGTCCGGCCCGCGGCGCCCTACGCTCGGGCTACTGGTCCAGCCGAAGCGACGGTGCAGGAGGAAGAATGCAGTTCGATCCAAGTGCGGTGGAAACGGGCACCATGGTGTTCCTCGGAACCCTGCTTTTCGCCCTGGTCATTGGCCTCTTCATTACGGCGGCCGCCTTCGTGGCGCTGGCCCTGCTGGGCGTGGGCCGGCTGGCCTGGTTCGTGGTGGCCGGAGCGTTGCTGGGCCTGGTCCACGGCATCAACGCCGGCTGGGACCGCCTGCTGCACCACGCCGCCGCGGTGGAGCTCACCACGGACTTTCCGGGCGAGTTAATCGGGCAGCCCTCCCCTAGTACGGGCACCTACCCGCGGGTAGTATTGCGGGACAGCTGAAGGGTCCTCCACCCGCGGCGGATCCAGGGCTCGAGCCGGACAACCCGGTTAGAGGAGATGCCCAATGAGCTCCGCCGTCGACAACCCAGCAACTGGCGGCCCCGCAACCGACAGCCCCGCCGCCGAAGTGCCGGTGCCGGCGCAAAAGATCGGCCGCGAGGCCACCGCCGCCGACGCCCGGGCCGTCGCCGAAGCCGCCAGGGAGGCCAGCTGGGAACGGCCCAGCTTCGCCAAAGGCCTCTACCTGGGCAGCTTCGACCTCGGCCTGGTCCACCCGTGGCCGCAGGCGCCGGCCGACGACGTCGAACGCGGCGAGGCGTTTATGGAGCGGCTCACCGCGTACTGCCGCACCATGTCCGGCCGCCTCATTGAACGCGACGCGAAGGTCCCCGACGCCTACCTGTCCGGGCTGGCGGACCTCGGGGTTTTCGGCATGAAGATCCCGCGCGAATACGGCGGCCTGGGCCTGTCCCTGGTGTACTACGGCCGGGCGCTTGCCCTGCTGGGATCGGTGCACCCCAGCCTGGGGGCGCTGCTGTCCGCGCACCAGTCGATCGGCGTCCCGGAACCCGTCAAGGTGTTCGGGACACCCGAGCAGAAACGCGAGTACCTGCCGCGCTGCGCCGCCGGGGC
>NZ_JBFTNO010000195.1:0-6019 GCF_056397525.1 Arthrobacter sp. 05L45_2
GTGCTGGGCACTACGTCGTCACCCCGGATCACGTCGTCAAACTTGGAGCCGGAGTTGGCCTCGACTTCCTGCCAGCGGTCGCGGTTGACGATTACGGGCAACGGCAGACCGATCAGGTTGTTGTTGATCTTCATGTCATCGTCCGCCGCCACCGTGTCGTGCTGGTGCGTGGCCCAGTCGAAGCCGGCAGCGCCGGCGTACCGGTCCACGGCCGCGTTGCTGGTCATGATGTCGTCGCCGCCTTCGGCGTCGTAGTCGTTTTCACCGACCTGCCCGACGAAGATGTCATTGCCGGGCTTGGTCTGCGCCGGATCGTCGAAGAACGGGGCGCCGTGGTCGCCGATGAGCAGGTCCTGGCCGGATCCGCCCTGGATCCAGTCGTCGCCGCCGTCACCGAACGTCGCGTCCGCACCGTCACCGGACTGCACGAAGTCGTTGCCGGGGCCGGCGAACGTCTCGTTGTCGTTGGCTCCGCCGTTGATGAAGTCCTGCCCGTCGCCGCCCATGTTGATGTCGTCGCCGATGCCGGAGTTCAGGTAGTCATTACCCGGTCCGCCCTTGAGGACGTCGGCGCCGGACAGGTCAGTGATCCTGTCGTTGCCTTCGCCGCCGAGCGCGATGTCGTCGCCGCCGTTGCCTTCGATGACGTCGGCGCCGGCGTTGCCGAGGAACGTGTCGTTGTCATTGCCGCCCGTGACGCGGTCGGCGTTGGCCGTGCCGTTGTACACGKACTGGCCGTTGATCCCGCTCGGATCGACCGTGTTCTTCTCCATGTACTGGATGGTGCCGTCCGGCTTGCGCAGGAGCAGCAGGTTTTCCTTGCACTCGGTGGTCCCGTCGTCGGCGACMGTGGGCCCCGACGCGGTGTATCCGTCCGCGGTCCCGGCCAGGTTGCCCAGCTGGAACTTGCAGTCGGCGGTGCCGAATGCGTCCGCCTTCAGTGAGTGCGCGTTGGTGTTGCGCATGATCATCTCCGCGAACGAGTTGCTCTCCAGCTGGGTCCGGAGGTTCATGCCCGGGGTGCGCGCCAGGTAGTACAGGCGGTCGCCGTTCTGGAGGTCGGTGAGCTGGTTCTCGAACACGTAGTTGAACGTGCTGCCGAGCAGGCCGCCAAAGAGGTTGGTCTTCTCGGCGAGGCCGCCCACCCAGAGGTCAACCTTGTTCAGGCCGGTCTCTTTCGCTCCCCACGCCCCTGCACTGTTCATGAAGTCCAGCGCTTCGGCCGAGGGTGAGATGCCGATGCCCGGATCAACGATCGCCTTGGCCGCTGCCCGCTTGCCCGCCAGCGTGGATTGGCTGGTGATCGTCGGGAATGTGCCGTAAGCGGCCACAAAGTTGATCAGGGATTCGGGGTGCTTCAGGTTCTGTCCGAAGTCCGCCCAGCTCGTGTACGGGGTCAGCTGGCCGTCACCGGTGGCGTCGTGGATCTGGGTCCGCAGGACGTTCAGCGGCGGGACACCCTCGGAACGGGCGCGGGTCATGTTGATCGTGGCCAGGTCCAGGGGCAGGCCGAGGAGGTTGTTCCGCAGCGTGCCGGTCACGAACTCGTCGAGCTCGTTGCCGACCTGGTCGCTCATGCCCATCACGATGCTGCCGGCCGCCGATTCGGAACTCAGTTGTCCGGCCGACCCGCCGTTGGCGTATTCGGGCGGGTTCAGGAAGCCGTGCAGCAGCGAGATGGAGTTGTCGCTGCCGTCCGCGTTCGTGCGGGCGATGGTCTCGGTCAGCATGGAGTGGCCGAAGCGGTAGACCGCGTGGGCGAACTCGGCCCGGACGGCCGCGTTGATGTCCGTGTGGTAGACGTGGAACGGCTGGACCGCGGGCTGGACCTTGCGGGCAAACTCCTCGAACACCAGGTGCTGGTATTCCATCTCCGTGACGAAGYGGGCCGCCTGGAACAGGCGCTCGCCGTTCCAGCCGCTGGCACCGTCCGCAAGCTTCCATTCGGCGAGCGCTGCCACACCGGTGAGGGAGGTGTCCTCGGTGAGGGTTTTCTCGATGTCCGCCACAAGACGGTCGTGCTCCGAGTGGAATACCTGGTGGATGGTGGTCAGCCCGATGTTCTCGTTGACCCTGCCGTCACCGGCGCAGAAGTGCGCGTTGAGCATCTCGTCGTCGTAGGTGCCGGCCTGCTGGTTCGCGAAGTCCGCCGACGCGACAGTGTCGTCGTCCGGACGCGGAGCAACCGGCGGGGTTCCCGGGTTGTGGTCGGTGTCCTGAGGCGACGGGTCCGCGTTGTGGGCGATGTCGGTCAGGAACGGGGTGTCGAAGTACAGCACGTCTGCGGGCACCGGAACGGGGCTCGCCGTGTCGCCTTCCACCAGGCCGGAGCGGGTGACGTACTGCGGCAATCCTCGGGCGGGGCCCGGGATGAACTTGCCGTAGGGGTCAGCCGCCATCATGGGAATGTTGGTGACGTCCTTGTCCTCGAGCTTGAGGCCCAGCAGGCCTGCCGCCTGGGTCTTGACGTCCGCCCAGGTGGCCATGCCGCCGGCGTTGAGTTCGGTGCTTCCGCCCAGMAGCTTGCCGGTGGAAACCGGCTTGCCGCCGGTGTTGTTGGCGTATTCGCGCAGGAAGACCTGGTGCGAGGGGTGCGAGGTGTAGGTCTGCGACTGGTCCACATAGGGCGAGTCGGTGTTGGCCGCTTCCTGGATGTCGTCGCCGGTCCCCAGGATGTGGTCCGGGCCGGGCTGGTTCTGCGCCCGGGTCAGGACCATAAAGGCGTTGGGGCTGCCGGGGGCCACTTCGTCCCCGGTTCCCGGCTTGCCGTCCGGGCCGACGGTGATCAGCGGATCATCCCCCTTGAGCGGGACAAATACGGTTCCGCCGCCCTTGACGGTCTGGTCAACGCCGTGGTCGAAGAACTGGCCGAAGAGGGTGAACAGGGAGTTGTATGGCGGGGACAGTCCGACGTCGGTGGTGACGTTGGGGATGAACAGCGTGTCCCCGGTGGGCACGCAGCCCGCCGGGACGCCGGGGGTGCTACCGACAGGGTCCGTGGTGCAGGGGAAMAGCCCCGGATTGYYYTGGGTCCGGACCGGGAASCCGGCRGCGGCSACRGCGGCSGGRTTSGTGGCCGTCTGGTCCACGATCAGGTTGCTGATCTCGCGCGGCTGGGCGTCGAAGACGTTGCCGGACTTCTGCGTGTAGCCGGAGGAACCTGGCTGGCCGAATCCTGCGGGGACGTCATCGGCTTGGCTGAAGATCGGCGTCGTCAACCGCGGGAACAGCTGGTCGGCTGCGCCGTAGCCCTCGCGGTCCTTGATCAGGTTGTTGCACGAGCCATCGACGGTGCGGAGGCCGTACGAGGTCAGCGGGTCGGGGATCTGGTTCGCCCCCTTCCCGACCAGGGCACCGCAGGGGCCCGTTGCCGACGTCGTATTGGCCACGTGATATTCGGCGATCTTGATCTGCTTGAGGATAAACGCCAGATCCGACGGAGTGACCGTGAACCCGGCCCCGACGGGGGCCGGCGCCGCACTGGCGCCGACCGCCGTCGTGGTGATTCCGAGGAAGCCGAGCAGCGCCATCGCTGTCCCGGCCGCTACCACCCGGGTCGGTTTGCCAAAGATGAATCTTTGGCCGCCGCCCTTCGTACCTGCGAACACATTCATTGCGCACCTGCCTGTGGGAGTGAGTGATGGAGCAAGAGTGCAGGGTGCGTCTTGGGAAATTCTTGGGCCCGGTGGCCGCGCACCGAGGGCAGCGGTACTCAGCCGCTACTGGGTTTTCGGGGCTTTTTTAGGTGCCGTGTACGCAGTACCTACGCGGTTGCCGCCTGGAGCCGGCACCGCCCCGCCGGCCCCGGAACGCCCGTGGAGGACCGCCGTCGCCGCGGCACGGCGCGGGTTTGCTTGCGGCGCTCCGGATACGCTGGTAGGCCTGTATTGGCCCTGCGGGTAGGGTGCGTAGTGGTACCTGTGCCCGCCGTCGGCGAGCCGCTGGTGTTTGCAGAAGGGAAGTTCACGTGACGCAGAAAAACCCTCGGGTCGAGGAAACGGACGAGAAAGACATCGAGGTGGCCGACCATCCGAAGAGCTGGGCCGCTGGTGTCCCGGGCGTCTACCATTCCATGAAGCCGGCCATCGAGCAGATGGGCCTCAACCGGACGCGCAAGACGGTCATGAAGATGAACCAGAAGGACGGTTTCGACTGCCCCAGCTGCGCCTGGCCGGATCCGCACCACCGCAAGGCCTTTGAGTTCTGCGAGAACGGCGCCAAGGCCGTCACGTGGGAGGCCACGCCGGTGGTTATCGACTCCGGTTTCTGGTCCCAGCATTCCGTAACGGAACTCCGCGGCCGCTCCGACTACTGGCTGGGCATGCAGGGCCGGCTCACCGAGCCCGTCTACAAACCGGCCGGCGAGGACCACTACAAGCCGATCAGCTGGCCGGAAGCCATAGCGGTCATCACGGAGAAGCTCAAGAGCCTCGACTCCCCCGACGAGGCCGCCTTCTACACCAGCGGCAGGACCTCCAATGAGGCAGCCTTCCTGTACCAGCTGCTGGTCCGCGGCTACGGAACCAACAACCTGCCGGACTGCTCCAACATGTGCCATGAGTCGTCCGGCTGGGCCATGGGCCAGACCATCGGCATCGGCAAGGCGACCGTCAACTTCGACGACTACGCCGATGCGGACCTGATCATCATCATGGGGCAGAACCCGGGTACCAACCACCCCCGGATGCTCACCGAGCTGGAAAACTGCAAGCACAACGGCGGCGAAATCGTGGCCGTGAACCCGCTTCCGGAAGCCGGGTTGCGGCGCTACAAGAACCCCCAGAAGGTCAAGGGCATCATCGGCCACGGCACCGAGATCGCGGACCAGTTCCTGCACATCCGGATCGGCGGGGACATGGCCCTGCTGCAGGCCGTCTCCAAACGCGTGCTGGACGCCGAGGCGAAGAACCCCGGGACCGTCCTGGACCACGCGTTCCTGGCGGAGCACTGCGAGGGGCTCGAGGAACTCAAGGAACACCTGGCGCTGCTGGATGAGCAGGCCGTCCTGGCGGCGACCGGGCTGCGCACCGAGGAGATTGACGAGCTCGCGGCCCGTTACCTGAAAGCCGAGAAGGTCATTATCACCTGGGCCATGGGGATCACGCAGCAGAAGAAGGGCGTGGCCACCATCAAGGAGATCATCAACCTGCTCCTGCTGCGCGGCAACATGGGCAAGCCCGGCGCCGGCGCCTCGCCGATCCGCGGGCACAGCAACGTGCAGGGCGACCGGACCATGGGCATCTGGGAGCAGATGCCGCAGTCCTTTATGGAGGCCCTCGGCGAGGAATTCGGCTTCGAACCGCCCCGGGAACACGGTGTTGACGCCGTCGAGACCATCAACCGGATGCAGGAAGGTGCCATCAAGGTCTTTATGGCCATGGGCGGCAACTTCGTCGGTGCCATCGCGGACACCAACGCGGCCGAGGCTRCCGTGGCCGGGACGGACATGTCCATCCAGGTCTCCACCAAGCTCAACCGCTCACACGTGGTCACCGGCGCTGAAGCCCTGATCCTGCCGACCATGGGCCGCACCGAGATCGACATCCAGGAGTCCGGGGAGCAGTTCGTCTCGGTCGAGGACACCGTCTGCGCGGTGCACCCGTCCTGGGGCAGTGTGGAGCCGGTATCGCACCACCTGTTGTCCGAACCGGCAATCCTGAGCCGGCTGGGCAAGGCACTGGTGGGCGACAAAATCAAGGCCGACTGGGACGGGTACGAGAAGAACTACGACCTCATCCGGGACCACATCTCCCGGGTGGTGGGCGGCTGCGAGGACTACAACACCCGGATCCGGCAGGAGGGCGGCTTTATCCTGGCCAACGGTCCGCGGGATTCCCGCACGTTCCCGACGCCGACCGGCAAGGCGGTGCTCACCGTCAACGAGCTCGAGCACGTGGAACGGCCGGAGGGCACCCTGATCCTGCAGACCATGCGCTCGCACGACCAGTTCAACACCACCATTTACGGCCACAACGACCGCTACCGTGGCATCAAGAAGGGCCGCCACGTGGTCTTCGTG
>NZ_JBFTNO010000196.1:0-6003 GCF_056397525.1 Arthrobacter sp. 05L45_2
GTGGGGCTTTCCGCTGCCGACATCGCTGGCCAATCCAGCAGTCGTTCACCTGACAAGCCAGCGGGGCGAGCGTGCCGTGCGCCGCAAGGATGTGGAGGGTCATCAAGGCGTCCTTGAAGCGGACGACATCGTGGCCGGGATCAGAGTCCAGTGCACCTCCCCGCTGCGCACGTGGTTCGACCTCGCCGGCACACTGAGCCTGGACGAACTTGTCATGGCAGGCGACTATCTGCTGCGTCGACGGAATCCCTTCACCACCGTGGCTGAGCTTGACGCCTACCTCGCGCGTCGAGCCGGCATGCCGGGCTACCGACCCGCAATGCGGGCGCGGGCGCTGGTTCGCGCCGGCACGGACTCGCCCAAAGAGACGGAACTCCGGCTGCTCCTGACCCGCCACGGCCTCCCCGAGCCGGCCATTAACGTTCCAATGTTCGACGCAACCGGCGGCTGGATCCAGGATCCTGATCTGTCTTATGAGCGGGAAAAGATCGCGATCCAGTACGACGGCGGACACCACGCCAATCCAACCCAACGGCGAAGCGACATCTTTCGGGATGAAAACGCGCGGGACGCCGGGTGGCGGGTGGTTGTGTTGACGCAGTGGGATCTGACCCCGTTCGCGCCCGGCATGGAGCCGACGGCGGTCACCAGGGTGCGGGCGGCGCTGGCCGAACGCGGCTGGACCCCCAAGACCAACAGCACCCGGCGCTGACCCACAGGGGTTGGCCTGCGCCGTCTAGAGGGCCAACGTCGTCCATCTGACACAAATGGCCGCTAAACCGAGGGGTTTAGCGGCCATTTGTGGCGAATCGTCGAGCGTAGCGCGTGGCGGACCGTCGAGCGTCGTCGCGCGGGCGGAACCAACTAGGCCGGCGCGCCCCCAGAAACCTACAGCCCCGAGTAGGAGTGCAGGCCGTTGAAGAACTGGTTCACGATGGTGAAGTTGAAGACCACGCASAGGTAGCCSACGATCGAGAGCCASGCCGCGCGGGTYCCGGTCCAGCCGCGGGTGGCACGTGCGTGCAGGTAGCCGGCGTAGACCACCCAGATCACGAACGTCCACACTTCCTTGGTGTCCCAGCCCCAGAACCGGCCCCAGGCCTTCTCGGCCCAGATGGCGCCGAACATCAGCGTGAAGGTCCAGCCGACGAAGGCGATCGCGTTGATCCGGTAGGACAGGTTCTCCAGGCTCAGCGCGTTCGGGACCAGGCGCATGAAGCCCAGCTTGTCAGCCCCGCCGGCCGCAATGGTCTTCTGCCGGTGTGACTGGACCAGCTGCAGCGCCGACATGGCGAACGTCAGCGTGAAGAGCGCAGAGGAAAGCACGGCGATGGAGACGTGGATGATCAGCCAGTAGCTCTGGAGCGCCGGCACGAGGTGCCCCACGGGGGTCCAGAACGCGACGGACGCGGCGACCAGCATGATGATGGCCAGCCCGATCACGAAGGTGCCGAGGAACCGCAGGTCGCGGCGGATCAGCACCAGCAGGAAGACGGCCACAGCGACGAAGGCGCCTGTGGTCAGGAACTCGTACATGTTGCCCCACGGCACCCGGCCCGCGCCAAGGGCACGGGTGATGACGCCGGCAGCGTGGATGGCGGCACCCAGCACGGCGAGGGCGACGGCGACACGCGCCGGAGCCCGGCGTTCACCGCCGTAGCGCATGCCGCCGTCGGCGGTCAGGCCCGCCCCCTGGCCACCGGAGACGGACGACGTCGGACGCTCGGCGCGCCCGATCGGGCCGCTGACGTCGGAATCGGCCCGGTCCACACCCGCGGAGGAACCGCCGACGCCTGCGCCGGCACCGGCAGAAACGCCTGCGCCCACCGGGACGCGGGCGGCCTCGGCGCCGGAGAGCTCCGCGGCCTTGAGGTCCACGGCGCGCAGCGTCTTGCTGCTCTTGGCCAGGTCCCACGCGAAGGCGATGAAGGCCACGGTGTAGGTGCCTGCGGCGAGCAGCATAAAGAGCTCGCTGTACTGGCCCATGGTTTCGTTAATGGGGAACATTACTGATCCTTCTTTGACTCGGGAGAGCCTGCTGTGGACTGGGTGGAGTCTGTTGCGGGTTGTTCCGGGGCGGTCTGTACGCCGGATTGGGCGCCTGCATCCGCCCGGTCATTATCCGCTGTCGCGCTGGGAGCAGGCTGGGAATCGGCGGCGGGTTCGTCCACCGGCCATGCTGCGGAGAGCAGTGCACGGATGGCGGCGGCCTCGCCCGCCAGGCGGTGGTCCTCGCCGCGGGCCAGGAGCCCGTATTCCACCATGGTCCGGCCGTCCTCATGGGTTCCGGTGCGGACCCAGACGCGGCGGCGGTTGACGTACAGCGAGGTGACCAGGCCAGCGACGGCGAGCAGCGCGAAGATGAGCGCGTACACCTGGCCCGGGTTGTGGTGGATGTCCACGCCGACGTAGCGCTTGACGCCGTCGAAACTGATGGTGCCCTTGCCGTTGGGCAGCGTGTGGGTGGTGCCCGGGGTCAGCACAATGCCCTTCGTGGGCAGGTTTCGGGCGTTCAGCGGCGTCAGCTTCTTCACGTCGAGCTCGAAGACGTTCTGCGGGGACCCGCTGTCCAGGCCGAGGTCGCCGTAGTAGGAGTTGAGGGTCAGCTGCGGGTTGAAGAGTTCGGGGTCGCCGCTGAAGGACACCCCGTCCTTGGTGATGAACGCGGTGGGCAGGAAGAAGCCGGCGAACGCCAGCTGTTCCGGTTTCGCGTCCGGGACCTTGATGACCACCGAGGAGTAGTAGTTCTCGCCCTGCAGCTTGGCCACCACCGGGCCCTGCATGGCGATGTTGCCCTTGCCGTCCCGCACGGTGACCACGGGGGCGTAGCCGTTGCCGGTCAGGTAGATGCTGGTGCCGCCGAGGCTGAGGGGATCGTTGACCTTCAGCACCTCTTTTTTGGCAGGCGCCCCGGGGTTTTCCTTGGTGGTGACATCAGCCTTGAAGTCGATGGGCTGGCCGAACTTGCCCTTCGATTCCCGGTCGAACGTGATGTGGAACTTGTCCAGCTGGATGGAGTACGGCTCCAGCTGGCTGCTCTGGAAGTTGGTGCCCGGGGTGAACTGGTCGTAGCCCACCAGGGTGTTCACGAACGTGTCGCCCTCGACCAGGATCCGCTGGCCGCTGTACCCGAACAGGCCGCCGGCGGCGACGGAGACCAGGACCCCGATCAGGGCCGTGTGGAAGACAAGGTTGCCCACTTCCTTGAGGAAGCCGCGTTCCGCGCCCAGGGAGGGCCGGGCGCCGTCGCGGTCCCGGACCTCCACCCGGTAGCCGCGCTTCTTCAGCAGGGCAGCGGCGTCGTCAATAGCGGCCGACGCCGGGATCCCGGCACCCGCGGGGACCACCAGGGTTCCGTATTCGGGCAGCCGGGACAGCCGGGCCGGGGTGCGCGGCGGCTGGGAGCGCATGGCCTTGTAGTGCACGATCGCGCGGGGCACCACGCAACCGATCAAGGAGATGAACAGCAGGATGTAGATGGCGGAGAACCATGCCGACGAATAGACGTCGTAGAGCTGCAGCGAATCGAGGAGCTTGCCGTAATCCGGGTGGTCCTTGATGTACTGCGTCACGATGGCGGGGTTAGCGGGACGCTGCGGGAACAGTGAACCGGGCACGGCCGCGACGGCGAGCAGGAGCAGGAGGAACAGGGCGGTGCGCATGCTGGTCAGCTGCGTCCACGCCCAGCGGAGCATGCCCAGCGGCCCGAGCGTGGGCAGCACGGCGTCCGACTTGGCCTCCGCCACGGTGCTGGAACCGGTTCCGGGCGTGCCGGGGGACGGGGTTTTATTCTCTACGTTCACTCGCTCGCTCATCAGATCGGCAATGTCACATCGGTTTGGAACCAGTACTGCAGCCCGGACACCCAGGCGCCCCACACTCCGCTGGCCATCAGCAGGCCCAGCACAATCAGGATGCYGCCGCCGCTGCGCTGGATGGCGAGCCGGTGCTTCCGGAAGAAGGACAGCACACCGATGCCGCGGCGGACGGCCAGGGCGATCAGCAGGAACGGGATGCCCAGCCCGAGGCTATAGACGAAGGCCAGGAGTGCGCCCTTGGCAGCGGAGGACCCGCCGGAGAGGCTCAGCAGCTGGACGGCCGAATACGTCGGTCCGATGCAGGGGGCCCAGCCCAGGCCGAAGGTGATGCCCAGGAGCGGCGCGCCCCAGAGACCGGCGGGCGGCTTCGCGTGGATCTTGGCGTCGCGCTGCAGCCAGGAGAAGCCGCCCAGGAACACCACGCCCATCACGATCACCACGAGCCCCAGCACCTGCGTCACCCAGGCGTTCTGCGAGCCGGTGATCAGTGTGCCCAGCTGGCCGAAGGCCCCGCCGAGGAGGACGAAGATCACCGAGAAGCCGAGGACGAAGAGTCCGATGCCGGCCAGCATCCGGCCCCGACGCTGCTTCTGCAGGTCGACGCCGGTCAGCCCCGTTACGTAGCCAAGGTAGCCGGGGACCAGGGGCAGCACGCAGGGCGAAAGGAAGGAGACAAAACCGGCCAGCAGCGCCACCGGGATGGCGAGCAGAAGCGAACCGCTCAGGATGGCTTCGGCGAAGGGGCTGTTCATGGCGTTGATGCCCGGCTACTCGGCCACGGCGGCGGCGATGAGGGACTTCAGGGTGCCCTTTTCGATTTCGCCGAGCACCCGGGAGGCGACGCGGCCCTTTTTGTCCAGGACCAGCGTGGTGGGAACGGCACCCGGCGGAACGAGCCCGGACACGGACAGCAGCACGGCGCCGTCCTTGTCGTTGAAACTCGGGTAGCTCAGGTTGAAGGTCTTGTCGAAGGCTTCCGCCGTCGGCTTCTCATCGCGCAGGTTGACCCCGAAGAACTGCACGCCCTGGCTCTTGAACTCCTGGTGCAGGGCCTCCAGCGAGGGTGCCTCCACCCGGCACGGCGCGCAGGCTGCGAACCAGAAGTTCAGCACCGTGACCTTGCCCTGGAACGCCGACGCCGAGACCTCGGTGCCGTCGAACAGTGTCCCCTTGATGTCCACCGGGCGTTTGCGTTCGGCGGCGGCGAATTCGGTCACGGAGCCGTCGCCGGCCACATAGTTTTTGTTGTCGCCGGCTATGGCCTGCTTGGCCAGGTCATCCTCCTGGGCGCAGCCGGAGAGGCCCAACACGACGGCGAGGGCGGCACCGCCCGCGGTGAGGACGTTCCGGCGGGACAAGCGGGCATCGTTAGCCACCATGCTTATGCCCCCGGGGTGCTGGAGGCACCGGGCAGCAGGGCGGCAGCAGGTTCGCTGTAGTCGACGCGCAGGATCTCACCGGCGTCGTCGAACACCAGGGACGTGACCGAGGTCAGGGTGCATTCGCGTTTCCGCGGATCGTGCCACAGCGGTTTGCCCTCGGCGCTGAGGCGGGTGGCCCAGATGGGCAGCTGGTGGCTCACCAGGATGGCCTCGGCGCCGTCGCCGCCCACTTCAATGGCCCGAAGGCGCGCGTCCTGCACCGCGGCAGCCACCCGGGCGGCCTGCTCCTTGTAGGGCTCGCCCCAGGAGGGCCGGAGCGGGTTGCGCAGCATCGGCCAGTGCTTGGGCTTGAGGATCTCGCCCTTGGAGACCTGGAGGCCCTGGAAGTAGTTTTCTGCCTCGATGATCCGCTCTTCAGTGACGATGTCGAGGCCAAGCGCCTGCGAGATCGGCTGGGCCGTTTCCTGGGCGCGGGTCAGCGGAGACGCGACCAGATGCACGATTTTGGCGCCCTGCGCGGCCTGTTCGCTGAAGTGCTCGGCGAGCGTCCGGGCCATCTCCCGGCCCAGCTCGGAGAGGTGGAACTCCGGCAGCCTGCCGTACAGGACGCCGTCGGGGTTGTGGACCTCGCCGTGGCGGAGCAAATGAACAGTGGCTTGGGGCATGTGTACCAGTTTCTCAAAGGGCAGGGGCAATGACGAAATCTTCTACGAGAAGTAGAACTGAAAGTTTTTTCGAAATGTTCCCCGGAAGAGGAATAAAAGATGCAAATGCATGTTTATACTGGGTGAAGCAGTTAGTTG
>NZ_JBFTNO010000197.1:0-5991 GCF_056397525.1 Arthrobacter sp. 05L45_2
CCTTGGACGGACGTGTCCCGCCCCGCCCGTCAAAGAACAGGCCACCCCCSCTCCCGTCGGGGTCACCTGGACGCTCACGACCGACGCCAGGGAGGCCCGGCAACTCATTCAAGCAGCCGCCGGAGCAGCCGGCTACAGGGTAGAACCGAGCGAGGGGAACGAACTCCGGCTCCACGTCCCCCGGTCTATCCGCCGCCGTCGTCGTCCTGCGCGGTTGGCCGGTACCGTAACAGCCGCCGGACAGCGCACCGATGTCCGCTGGACTTCGGACGACGCCGGTCCGGAACTCCACGCTGTACTGCTTGAAGCCGAGGAGCATCTTCCGGAGGGGCTCGTGTACTCCCACGGCCTCAAGAACGCAGCGGAACGTGCGGGGCTTAAATTCGACGACAGACACGCCATTCGCCGGATCGTCAACCTCCTGGACGCACACGACGTCGTCCGCGCGGCAGGGCGGGGGCACCTTAACGGCGCCGTCGGCTTCCTCGTCCTCACGCAGACGAGGCTCATCTTCGTCCCGGATGGACCAGACGCCGCCAGTGGGGTCACCGACCTGCCGCAGACCTCGATCGAGTCGATCCAGCTCGGCAAGCGAAGTTCCGGGGAGATCCTGAAAATTTCAGCGGCGGGACGAATCCTGGAGGTCAGCCGGCTCGGGCACGGGGAAGGCCACGGCATAGCAAGAAGCTTCCGGGAGATCGGGGCCGAACGTCAACGCACCCCGGAGTAGCCCACGGCATCATTCCGCTAAGGCTTTAGCACCACTTTGATGCAGCCGTCTTCCTTCTTCTGGAAGAGCTCGTAGGCGGCTGCGGCCCCGTCCAGGGCGACCTCGTGCGTTTTGAGGTCCATGACGCCGAGCGGATCCGCGGGATCCTCCACGAGGGGCAACAGTTCTTCCGTCCACCGGCGGACGTTGCATTGCCCCATCCGGAGTTGGAGCTGCTTGTCGAACATCGTGAGCAGCGGCATCGGACTCGCCGTTCCCCCATACACGCCGCTGAGCGAGACGGCGCCTCCCCGGCGCACCGAATCTATGGCCGCGTGGAGTACGGTCATGCGGTCCACACCCGCGGTTTCCATGGCCTTTTTGGCCAGCGCATCCGGCAGGAGCCCCACAGCATGTTGGGCGAAGGCTCCGACCGGGGAGTGATGGGCCTCCATGCCGACGGCATCGACCACCGCGTCCGGCCCCCGGCCGTCCGTCATGTCGCGGAGCTGCTCGGCGATCTCGTCCGTGAAATCGACGGTTTCCACTCCGTGCCGCTCAGCCATCTGGCGGCGTTCAAGAACAGGCTCGACGGCGATGACCCGCTGGCCCAAGTGGCGGCCCACCCGGCTGGCAAACTGCCCAACCGGGCCCAGGCCGAAGACAGCCAGAGTTCCGCCCGGACGGGGGTCCGCGTATTTCACGCCCTGCCACGCCGTAGGAAGAATGTCCGAGAGGTAGAGATAACGCTCATCGGGGAGTTCCTCCCCCACCTTGATCGGCCCGTAATCCGCGTGCGGAACGCGAAGGTATTCCGCCTGCCCGCCGGGGACCGATCCATAGAGTTCGGAGAACCCGAAGAGGCTCGCGCCGCTGTTGTGGGCATGAACCTGGGTGGTCTCGCACTGGGACTGCAGGCCCTGTTTGCACATCCAGCATTGGCCGCACGAAATGTTGAACGGGATCACAACCCTGTCGCCCGGCTTGAGGTTGGTAACTCCGGAGCCAACTTCTTCAACTACGCCCATAGGTTCGTGGCCCAGGATGTCGCCGGCCTTCATGTACGGCCCGAGGACTTCGTATAGGTGCAGGTCCGAGCCGCAGATCGCCGACGACGTGATTTTGACGACGGCGTCGGTCGGCTCCTGGATCACCGGATCCGGGACGATCTCCACGCTGACGGACCGTTTGCCCTGCCAAGTTAGTGCTCTCATGCTCGCTCCTTCAATCGAAAACGGTGATTGATAAGTATGCTGACCAATTCGATTATGCCCCGACGGAACGTCCGTGTGAAGGACATCCGGATTGTTCGGCCGGAGATGAGCGCCGCCCCTGCGTCGAAGAGTGGCTGCTACGTATTGACCCGGGCGTACCCGCGGAACAGGATGGATTCAGGCCGGAATGGCTGCCGGACAACGGTCCGGCGCAGCAACCTGCCGGGCCAAAACGAGGCATGGCGGGCTTGCCTGGGGATTCTGACGCGAAGGTCCGGCAGCCGACAACGAAAGGGCTTACCGTGAGCGAAACCCCGAACACCGAGAGGCACCACGCCCAGGAACCGGCTGAAGGCGGGACAGATGTTCCGGCCGAGTTCCTGAACGAACGGCAGCACTCCGAAGAGCCTGCGGAGGGAGCCGACGCAGACGAGGCGGCCCCGCGCCGGCCGGCTGACGGCGGCACCGCAGCGCCGGGCTCCCAGGGACCGACGTCGGGGCCGCGCGAGGATTCCTGACGCGAACCGTCCCGGGARAGCACCGACGGTGAAGACCGGTACCCGGACGGAGCTTGCCTTTCCTCGTTGTTATCCGGCCGCTGTGTCGGTGCCATTTCGGCGTCGGAGTTCCTCGACGGCGAGTTCGAACCAGCTCAACGCACCGAAAGCCGGCCGGACGGAGTCCAGGTGGACGAACAGGGCATCGACCAGTTCTGCCAGCTCTTCATCGGCCAGCGCCCGCACCGTCGGTGCGGGGTCCAGGTTCCCGTCATAGAAGTCGCAGAGGTTACGGCCGTGGAGTCGGCCACGGTTTTCTCCGGCGCCGCCGCTGGCCACGCAGGAAGGTGAGTGCCGGGTATGCCGGCCCAAGCTGATGAGGGCAGCCTTGCCGGCCAAACCCCGGGCCACGAGGGCGCCTGGGTTCCGCTGGGAGCGTTCACCAGGCTCAGCCTGTGGTTGGTGCTCCATGAACCCTCCATCGACTCCGTCGCGTAATTTTTAGCCGGCCCTGCATCCGTGGAACTAAGCCTAGGAAGAGCAGCACGTGAGGACAAGTGCCGTGTTGGGGACATACGGACGCTCGCTGGATCCGCGGGACAAAGCAGCCTCGACGGCCCGGCATACAGGGGTCTGGACGACGGCTTGTCCTGGTGGTACCTCTAATGAGGACCAAGGAATGTGGTCTGGAACTTCACAGATGAGGAGCACTGAGATGGGCGTTGGAGACAGCATCCGCAAGGCAGCAGACGACGCAATGAAAGACCTCGGCGGCAACGCCATGCCACCGGACGACGGTCAGACGCCCGAGCCCGGTGCGGAGTCCGATGGCGTTCAAGTCCATTCATCGATCAGCGAAGGCTCCAACGCCGGCGACGACGCCGGCGACGACGACGGCGGCCGCCCGGCGGATGAGGCCGCCAGGGACTCGCTCGCGGGCGACCTTACCCGCAGCATCGATCCGGACCAGGACGACCCCGGCACGGATCCCTCCGCAGAGGCGCGCCGGACAGGAAATTAGGGCTTCAAATGGTCGCCCGTTTCACCGGGCCGCGAGGAAGGACAAACGTCGCCGTTGAGATTCCCCTTGCTGAAGCGGCTGGCATCCGGCCGGCGGACCGTGGGGCCAGCAGCCTACGCCGCTGTCCTGTCGCTCATCGTCCTGGCCCTGGCCGGCGCAGTCGGTCTGGGCCTGCACCTGCCCTGGCTGTTTCCCAGCCTCGGGCCGACGGTGATGCTCTTCTTCGAGTCCCCCGAGCAGCCTTCGGCCCGGCCGGCCAATACTTTGATAGGACACCTGACCGGCCTGGCCATGGGCATCATTTGCTTCTACGCCCTCGGTCTCCATGGCAGCCCATCGGCACCCGTCGGCGGACTCACACTCCCCTACGTGGTTGCCGGGGCGCTCTCCGTCGCGCTGACGACGCTCGTGCTGACCCTGTTGCGCAAACCGCATCCTCCGGCGGGGGCGACCACGCTGATCGTGAGCCTGGGCATTCTGAGCAGCCCGGCCCAACTGTTGTCCATGGCGGGAGCCATCCTTCTAGTCACCGCGGCCGGCTGGGGCCTCAATGTGTTCCTTGGCACCAAGCCGGCCGCCCGGCATTGAGCCGCAACCGGGGCGGCCGGCACGCGAGGGGGTGCCCGGGACTTGACCCGCCGTCTCCCCTCGCAACAACCCTCGTGTCTTCTAGGAACCAGCCTGGTCAAACGCCCGCTTCGCGGCCGCCTGGGCATCAGCCAGGGCCTTGTCGGGTGCCTTGCTGCCAAGCAAAGCAGCAGCGATGGCGTTGTTGACTTCCGTCTTTATGGTTTGGCCCGCAGGCGATGCCCCAAGGGACTTTCCGGCAGGGACCACCTCGTAGTAGGTGGCAATGGTTTCGTCGAATCCTGCGTTACCGCTGGGCTTCACGWACTTKTCCCGGATCAGCTTGTCCGCCGAGGGTGAGCCAGTGAAGAGGCCGGTGTTTATCCCCCCGGGCGTCGAAGAAATCTTTTCCGCCCTGGCAGCTCCGGCCGCGGACCAGGCATCGTCGGTTACCAACGACGTCATCCACGCGCACGCGGCGTCGGCGTTCTTCGCAGCAGCAGGGATCACGAACGAGGTACCCCCGGCCACGGTGAAAGGCTTCCCGTCTTTGTCTTTAAAGGGAACAGCCGAGATGCTCAACGATTTCGAATACGGCGCGAGGACGTTGACGTACCACTGTGCATCGACCTGTGCACCGACCTGGTTCTTGACGAACTGGTTGTCTTTGCCGAACGTGTCGAACGAGTCACTGAAGCTCTTGGCCTTCGCATAGCCGCCTTGGGCGTCGTAAATTTCCTTAAGGAACGTCAACGCCTGGACGTTAGCGGGATCGTCCAGGGCTGGCGCCCCCTTGTCATCCATGAGTTTGCCGCCCTGGCCGAGGATCCACAGTTCGGCCTGGCCGCCCGCTACCGGGTCGAAGCCAAGGGTTGCCGGATTGTCGCCGTTCGATTTGTGAGCCTTGGCGACGGCGTCCAGCAACTTCTTCTTGTCCGAGGTGTCAATGCTGTCTTTGGATACACCGGCAGCCTCCAGAACATTCTGGTTGAGGATAATAGCGGCGGGCTGGTAGAACTGCGGCACGGCCCATATCTTGTCCTGATAGGTGACCTGCTGGGTCACGGCCGGATAGAACTGCTTGGCCGGATCCATGCCATGGGCCTTAAGGCATCCATCCAGAGGCTTAATAAGGCCCTTTGCGGCGTACGTGGYGACGAAGGCTCTGTCCATTTGGACGACGTCGGGAACGTCACCGCTGGCGGCTCGCGTCGTGAATTTCTGGGCGTCGAACGGGGTTTGATCCATGGTGATTTTGACGTCCCCGAGCTGCTCGGCCGCATATTTCATCCGGGCTTTACCCACATCGTCCGCGTTGTCGAAGGCCCATGCGTTCAAAGTCCCCGAGGACTCTTTCTTGAATTCCGTTGTCTCCCCGGGTGCGGCACTGCCGCTGCCGCACCCTGTCAGCCCCAGGGCGACCACGGCCAGAACCACCGAGCTCTTCTCCCACACACGCATTTGCATCCTCCCCAGTTTCCGCTTCATTGACTTCGCAGCTAGGAATTCTTCGGCGAAACGCCCCCGTAACTGCCACATTGTAAGTAAGCTTGCTAAATCGAAAGTTAGCCGAAGCAACCGACTGACGCAAGAGGTCGCCCACGCGCTGTTTGCGGGCGGCGGAACGCTGATTCGAGCCTAAGAATCAGGGATTGGGGGCCAGCGATGACCGCAAGCGCATCCGGCAAGGTCGTGCCACCAAAGGCAAAGCGCGGCGCTCGTCCGGGACGTCAGAAATACAACCGCCGCGAAGCGGTGGCGGGCTATTTGTTCATTGCGCCGTGGCTCGTAGGGTTTGTCGTGTTCATGCTCGGCGCCATGGCATACAGCTTGGTCATTTCCTTCAGCCGGTACAACCTCGCCACCAACGTGGCGCGGCCAGCCGGGACAGCAAACTACGCGCAACTCTTCGAGGATCCCAAGGTTGCTTCCTCACTAGCCAATACGCTGTTTTACGCTGTGTTGGCGGTGCCGTTGGAGATC
>NZ_JBFTNO010000198.1:0-5872 GCF_056397525.1 Arthrobacter sp. 05L45_2
ACCTTGGGCATGGTGACCCAGGACGGCCACCTGTTCCACGAAAGCATCGCCTCCAACCTGCGGCTGGCCCGTCCGGGCGCCAGCGAGGACCTGATGTGGGACGTACTGCGCCAGGCCCGGCTCGAGGACATGATCCGGTCGCTGCCGGACGGGCTGGACACCGTCGTGGGGGAGCGCGGCTACCGGCTCTCCGGCGGTGAACGCCAGCGGCTGACCATCGCCCGGCTGCTGATCGCCCAGCCGCGGGTGGTCATCCTGGACGAGGCCACGGCGGCGCTGGACTCCACCAACGAGGCAGCGGTCCAGGCCGCGCTCGGCGCGGCACTGGAAGGACGCACCGCCGTCGTTATCGCGCACCGGCTCTCCACGATCCGCGCCGCCGACGCCATCCTGGTGGTCGAGGGCGGTTCGATCGTGGAACGCGGGACGCACACCGAGCTGCTCGCCGCCGAGGGCCGCTACGCGGAGCTGTACCGGACCCAGTTCGCCGAGGCTACCGCGGTGGCCGCGGAGGCGCTGCCGGAGCTCTAGCCCCGGCCCGTTGCAGTCCGGCCGGCTGCCCTTACCGTCCGGCGGCCCGCTTGAGCCGCCAGGGCCGGGAGGACGTGGTCGGTCAGCAGCGGTGCGAGGTCATCGGGCAGGACGCCGTCGAGCTCCAGCCAGCGGATCTCCGCAATCTCGGCTGAGGGCCGGGCCGTCCAGCCGCCTGCGGGGTTCATCAACGTCGGCGCGGTGAACACCGTGGCCTCGATCTGCGTGGCGGCCTCGTTGGCGGCCTCGGCCAGCCAGCTCCCGAAGGGTTCGAGGTCCTCCGCGGCAACGACGATGCCCACTTCCTCCTCGAGTTCCCGGGCGGCCGCCTGTGCCGCGGATTCGCCGGCTTCGGGTTTGCCGCCCGGGTGCATGAACTTGTCGGTGCCGCGTTTGCGGACGGTGAGGAGGCGCCCGGCGTCGTCAAAGACGCAGACGGCCGATACGACAATGCGGGGGTTCATTGTTGGCTCCCAAGCCTGGTTGTTGCCGAGGGTGCGCCGGCCGCGGGCTTGCCGGCGGCCGGCACCCGGCGCAGCACGGTCTCCAGCACAAGGTCTTTGGCCGGCCCAGTGACTTCCCACCGGTAGCTGAACCCGTCGGTCCCGGTCCTGGTGTACCGGACCCGGTAGGTGTCCGGATCGCACCAATGCCGGTCCTGGTTATCCGCTCCGCCGAAACCCATGCGGTGGAAGGGCCGGCCGTCGGGGAAGAACATGTCCATCGTCTCCGGGGTGGCCGAGGGCCGGAGCAGGTACTCTCGGCTGGCGGGTCCGGTAAAGGGGTGGGCGCCTGCCGGGTTCCACTGCACGGTGCCTTCTTCGCGGAAGCGCAGGCCGCCGTCGTCGGTTGCTGTGAAGCGGACGACGCCGGTAAAGGTTCCGTGGCTGTCTGTGGCCCGGTCCACCATGGTGCGTTCCGCAGTCCAGCCGCCGAGCAGGTAGGCGCGCAGGTCGAACGGCAACTGGGAGTTCAAGTGCCCTCGATTGGAATCGAACCAACGACACCGGCTTTAGGAGAGCCGTGCTCTATCCACTGAGCTACGAGGGCGGGCGTGCGGGGTGGGTGGCTGTTCGCCGGCCCGTCCGGACACGGTTACCAGCATACAAGGTGAGGGCCCGTACTACGCTCTTGGCATGTCAGTCTCCGCCCGCAACGGGTCTCCCGAGCTTCTTTACCTACCGGACGTGGCCGTCACGCGGTTCTATGTTGGTGCGCTCGCCAAGCTCAGCGTGCTGCAGTACTTCGTCGCCGAGGCGGCGGTGATCGGGGCGTGGGCCGGGCGGTCGCCGTACAGCCGCCGCACGGGTTACATCAGCGACCTCGGCGCGCTGGGCTGTGGCGGATTCGACGGCCGCGACGTTTGTTCGCCGGCGCACCTGCTGATGAATGCCTCGTTCGTGGTGCAGGGGATCGGCATGATGGTCGGGGCGCTGCTGCTCAGCTCCGCCGTGATTGGGAGCGCCGCGGTGCTCCGGGGTGTCGCCCGGGTGCAGGGCCGGCAGGCGGTGGCCGGTGGGCGGCCGACGTCGTATGCGGCCTTTGCTGCCCGGGCGCTGAGCCTCACCGCGGGGGCCGGCACGGTCATCGTGGGGCTGGTGCCGGAAGACGCCGGTTCCGGCTGGCACCAGGCGGGTGCGCTGATGTATTTCGCCGCCGGCGGCCTGGCGCTGCTCCTGGTCGGCTGGATGTGGCGGAGGCAGACGCCGCTGGGCTGGTTCATCCTTGCCTGCGGAGCCGTTTCGCTGGCCGCGCTGGTGGCCGGCGGGGTGACGGGCATGCACGTGCCGGAGCCCGGGACCCTGGAACGGCTGATGGGTTACCCCATCACGATCGGCATGGCGGCACTGGGGCTGGTTGTTGCGCAGCGTGTCCGGCAGGACGTCGTGACAAGGAGGCGGCAGCGGGCACAGGGGAGAGCTCCCCATACCGCGGATCCCGCCCCGCCCGTAGGCTGAACCAAGGAATCTGAGCTATTGGGGGGAATTGTGGTGCAACGTACCGGAGACCCGGCGCTGAACATCTTCGAGATCAGCGGCCTGGCGTGGGCGGCCGCCGTCGACCGGGCCATGCAGGTGCTGGCTGCAGAACCGGAGGTGGATTTCGACGCCTACCAGCAGTCGCCGGGCGCCGTCGCAATGCGCCTCCTGGATCCTGCGGACACGAGCCGCCTCGACGCTGAACTCCGCGGGGCGGGCTTCGTCGGCCCGGACGGCGCCATCCGCGCTCAGTGGCTGCTGGCCGTCGCGATCTCCGCCACCGCCCCCATCCGCGTCAGCGCCGTGGCCCGGACCGCCGACGAGTCGGCGCACACAGACCTTGCACTGGCGGGCGGCCGCGGCATAGCCGTCTCCTACCGGCGGCGGGTCCGCACCACAGCCGCCGGGACGGATGTCCCCGGGGTACACGACGTCGTGGAGGTTGCCCTATTCGAGGAACAGCACGCCTGGGCCGCCGTGCGACGGATCCTTCCCGACCATGCCGAACTCCTGGCCGGCACCCCAAGCGCGGGCAGCACCCCAAGTCGGGAGGGCGGCCGCGACGTCGTCGGCGCCCGCGAGCTGCAGGACCCCGGCGACGCCGGGGTGGACCCGGACATCACCGCCGCCGTCCTGGCACCGCGCTGCACCGTGTACCTGGACGTGGTGGCAGCGCCGCCCGGGCAGGCGGCCGCCTACCTTGCCTCGGATGTCTGGTCCCTGGCGGACAACCTCTACTCAGTCCGTACCAGCGGCGACGGCGGCGGGTCCCTGGTGCTGGTGGACGCGGCCCCCGGGGATATCGCCCGGGAACTGTCCTGGCGGCTGCTTGGGGCCCGGGAGTTCCTTGCCGGTGCTGCGGGCAAGGTGGCCTGACCATGAGCATGTATGGGATGGATGTTGAGTCCGGGCGCCGGCTCAGCGAAGAACTGTCACGGGCCGGCGAGCGCCTGCTGGCGATGAGCGCCGAGCTGACCCCGGCCATCACTGGCGCGGTGTGGGAGGGCCGCGACGGTGCCCGGTTCCGGGAAGACTGGAAAGGGCACAGGCAACGGCTGATCGGTGCCGGCAACGCCCTGAAGGCCGCGTCGAACACGGTCAAGCGCGACGTCGAAGAGCAGGTCTACGCCAGCGAACACGGCGGCGGGGCCGCGGGGGTGGAAGCCGGGATTGCGCGCAGGCCCGGGGGAGAGTCCCTGTGGCAGCGGCTGGGGCTGGACCGGTTGGGCAGTGACCTTGCCGGGGAAGCGGGGGACCTCTGGAGCCAGACCGGCAAATTCATCAGCACGGTGGGTACAGCGACGGAATTCACCTGGAACTGGCTCCAGGACGGGGCGCCCATCCCGGTCCGGAACTTCATGGATGCACAGGCCAACCTGGTGGAGCAGGTCGGCCACACCGGCGATATGGGTTGGCGGTGGCTCACCACCGGGGAACCGCCGTCGCTCACCGAGGTGGTGTCCAACGGGGTGCTGCTCCGGGCCGGTGCCCTGTCGCTGGCTGCAACCGCCCTGAGCCTGGGCACGTACAACCCGCACCTGCTTGATGACGGACGCCCGGTTGCCGGTGACCCTGTCCCGGTACCGGTGGGTGACCCCGCCGAAGTGGACAAGGACGGGAGGCCCAATACCCCGGTGCCCGCAACCATAAGCGCCATCCTGGCCACCACCAACGCCGCCTATGCCGACGAGGGCAAGCCAGGGACCCCGGACGCCGCGGTGCGCATCACGTCGGTCCACAAACCCGGAGAGCCGGATGCGTACGTCATCAGCATCCCGGGAACCACACGCTGGTATCCGGACGGTGCCGCCAACGCCACGGACCTCACCGGAAACCTGCAGCTCGCCGGCGGCAACATGTCCACGGCGGCCGAGGCGGTCCGCCTGGCCATGGAGAAGGCGGGTATCCCGGCCGGCTCGCCCGTTATGCTGTCCGGGCACTCGCAGGGCGGCATGATTGCCGCGACCCTGGCCTCGGACCCTTCCTTTACCAACCGGTTCAACGTGACCAACCTCGTCACGTTCGGGTCGCCCATCGATTCGACCCCGATCCCGTCCCGGATTGATGTCCTTGCGCTGCAGCACCAGGGCGACCCGGTCCCCAAGCTCGACCTTGGAGACTTCACGCTGGGACCGGACGGGTCAGTCTCCGCAAGTCAGGACAACAGCGTGGTCAAGGTGACGCTGCCCAACCCTGCTGTTGATCCCGGGGCTGCCGGAATCGGTTATCACGACGGCGGCGAGTACGTGAAGTCCACGGGCAACCTCGAGGACCACGGCCCGATTGCCGACTACGCTCAAAAGGAGTCAACCCAGAAGTTCCTGACCTCGGACCCCGGTCAGGCCAGTTCTACCGTCTCGAGTATTTCGCGCAAGCAGTAACGCGGACCGGCCGGTGCCGGCCCATAGTGGAAGTCGACCATGAAAAACCAAATCCGGATTCTCGCAGGAGCGCTAACCGTGGGCCTACTCGCAGCATTTCTGTCAGCATGCGGACTCGGTGGGCCCTCGAAAACCGACCAGCTGGAGTCCGCCCTCCAGAAAGCCGGGATGTCCGTCCCGGGTGTGACCGCCGTCCAGGCGGACGCCAACGTCAACACGTCGGGCAAGTTCATCACCGTGAAGCTCGTGGGCGCCAGCGCTGACAAGGCGACGCTCACCCGGACGCTGGACCAGGCAATGCCGGCCCTGCTGGACAGCATCAAAGATGTGGAGGGCGGCACGTTCGGAGTAAGTATCTTCTCGCCCGACGACGCCGTCCACGCCGGCCCCGGCGACCTGGGGTACAGCGGCTCAAGCTCGTTATCGAGCGTTCGCGAATACTTCGCCCGGTAAGCGGCGGCTCCGTGTCGCCCGGGTGTCTTATGTCTCATATTGTCTGCGGCTTGCATTATCATGGGGGCATTCGCCGGAACGCTCCGGCGCTTCGCGCAGGGTACGCGTTGCCTGCACGCTGGATTGCCGGCTTTGTGATCTATGGGGGCAGATGTCTAGTCAGCTAGTTGCGCCGTCTCTGGCAGCGACTGCCTTCGGCGACCCCCAGTGCACCCCCTTCCGCGCCGCAGTCCGACGGGACCACCTCTCATGACGGTCGAAGCCCCGGCGGCACCGGGCCGCCAAGTCCACGTGAATATGCCTGCGGCGTCCGTGGACTCCTCGCCCGCCGAACGGATCATCTCCGTGCGTGAACTCCCCGGCGGCGTCGTTGAAATCGCGCTGCCGCCGAACCGGCGGATCGAGGGCCCCGAAGCTGAAGTGGCCGGAGCCACCGTGCGTGCGCTCGCCGCCGGCCAGCGCGTTCCCGTCCTGCTGGTGATCTCCGGCGTCGGCAGCGTCAGTGCGGAAGCCCGCGAAGTGTACGCG
>NZ_JBFTNO010000199.1:0-5837 GCF_056397525.1 Arthrobacter sp. 05L45_2
CCTTCAAGGTCCGTGGCGCCTACGTCCGGATGGCCAAGCTCTCCGCCGAGGAGAAGAAGCGCGGCGTGGTCGCGGCCTCCGCCGGCAACCACGCCCAGGGGGTGGCCGTCGCGGCCAAGGCCCTCGGCATCAAGGCGCGCATCTACATGCCCCTCGGAGTGGCCCTGCCCAAGCTGGCGGCCACCCGCAGTCACGGAGCCGAGGTGGTCCTCCACGGCCACAACGTCGACGAGGCCCTGGCCGAGGCCAAACGGTACGCCGACGAATCGGGGGCCGTTTTTGTGCACCCCTTCGACGACGTCGACGTCGTGGCCGGCCAGGGCACGGTAGGCCTGGAAATCCTTGAGCAGCTTCCCAACGTGGACACCATCCTGATGGGTGTCGGCGGCGGCGGGCTGCTCGCCGGCGTCGCTGTCGCCGTGAAGGCCCGGGCCAAGGAGCTCGGCCGTAACATTCGGATCATCGGCGTGCAGGCCGAAAACGCCGCAGCCTACCCGCCCTCGCTCGCCGCGGACGCCCTGGTGCCGCTCAAGCGCGTCTCGACCATGGCCGACGGCATCGCGGTGGGCCGGCCGGGCCAGCTGCCCTTCAGCATCATCCGCGAACTCGTCGACGACGTCGTCACCGTCAGCGAGGACGCCCTGGCCCGGGCCCTGATCTTCCTCCTCGAACGCGCCAAAATGGTGGTCGAGCCGGCCGGCGCCGTCGGGGTCGCCGCCCTGATGGAGGGCAAGATCGAGAACCCGGGCAACACCGCGATCGTGCTCTCCGGCGGCAACATCGACCCGATGCTGATGCTCAAAGTCATCCAGCGCGGCCTGTCCGCGGCCGGCCGCTACATGACGGTACGGATGATGCTGGACGACCGCCCCGGTTCGCTTGCGACCATCGCCCGGATCATCGCCGAAAACGACGCCAACGTCACCGGCCTGGACCACACCCGGGTGGGCGGATCCATCAGCATGGGCGATGTCTCCATCACCGTGAACCTGGAAACGAAGGGCCACGAACACTGCGAGCAGGTCCTCGCGGCGCTCCGGGCCGAGGGCTTCCAGCCGATCGTGGTGCACTAGGCACCGGCCGTGCTCGAAGCCTCGAGGGCGGGGCAGCGCGACACTCCCGCCGGCCGGGCCCGCGCGGGCCTGCTGGTGATGGGCTCGTTCGTGCTCCTGCTCTACGTGATCGAGTTCATCAACACCCTGATGATGCACTCGCTGAACGCCGTCTTCGGGCTGCGGCCGCGCTCGGTCGACGGGCTCCTGGACATCCTGACGTTTCCGCTGCTGCACGCCAACCTCGCCCACCTGCTCTCCAACACCCTGCCGTTGATCATCTTCGGGTTCCTGGTGTTCCTGTCCGGGCTCCGGGTCTTCGCCACGGCCCTGGCGTCCAGCTGGCTGGGGTCCGGGGCTGTGGTGTGGCTGATCGGCGGGTTCAACGTCACCGTCGGGGCCTCGGGGCTGGTCTTCGGGCTGTTCGCGTTCCTGCTGGTACGCGGGTTCTTCAACCGGAACTGGTGGCAGATCCTGCTCTCCGTGGTGCTTTTCCTCGCCTACGGCGGCATCCTCATCGGTGTGCTCCCGAGCGTGGCGGGGTACGTCTCGTGGCAGGCGCACCTGGGCGGCGCGGCGGGCGGCGTCATCGCGGCCCTGCTGCTGAGCCGGCGCCGGCCGGGGTACGGGCAGTACGGCCAGTACCACTAGCCACACGCCGGCCCCGCACGCCGGCCCCGCCGCGTCCGTGCGCCGCACCGTTAAACGACGACGCCGTTCCTCCCCGGTGGGGGAGGAACGGCGTCGAATGAAGCGCTGTTAGCCGGCGTACGGCTTGGCGGAGATGATCTCCACGGAGATGTCCTTGCCGTTCGGGGCGGTGTAGCTGAGCTTGTCGCCTTCCTTGTGGCCGACGATCGCCGAACCCAGCGGGGACTTTTCGCTGAAGACGTCCAGATCGGAGTCGCCGGCGATTTCGCGGGAACCGAGCAGGAAAGTTTCTTCGTCCCCGGCGATCTTGGCGACCACAATCATGCCCGGTTCGACGATTCCGTCATCGGCCGGGGCCTCGCCCACGTGCGCGTCGCGGAGCAGCACGGTCAGCTGGCGGATGCGGGCCTCGATCTTGCCCTGCTCCTCCTTGGCCGCGTGGTAGCCGCCGTTCTCCTTGAGGTCGCCTTCCTGGCGGGCAGCCTCAATCTTCTGGACGATGTCTGCACGGCCTGCGCCGGAGAGGTGGTCCAGCTCTGCCTTCAGGCGGTCAAAAGCTTCCTGGGTAAGCCAAGCTGCAGTTGCGCTGTTGGTGGTCGACACGGACTTCTCCTTTAGATGGTCAAACAAGCTGGTCAAACAAGCAAAGACCCCGCCACGGTGGCCACTTATGGATCTCAGTGACCAGCTCAGCGGGGCAGAGGTATTGATCCATTGTAGTCAATGCTGTGGATAAACCCAAGAACCACTGCGGCGCAGGTCACACCGTGTTACGCCGCACGGGAGGCTACGGGACGGCGGCGGGGCTGCCGGGCGGAGGGCGGCCGGTCCGGCTATTTGCCGGCGGTGGGGATCCAGCAGTYGTCGACGACGGCGGAGACGGACTGCGATTCGGTGCGGATGGTGAGCCGGTGCACGGTCGTGCTGCCGCCGTCGGCGCCGGCGTCGGGCGCGTTGGCCCCGACGTCGAYGACCTTCCASCCGACSACSGCGAAYTTSGMATCCAGSGCCTTGACGGCGCACTTGGCGGCGGTCCCCGGGTTCTTGGTGACCTGAAAGTCGATCTCGGCGGCGGTAGCATCGGGGGTGCTGTAGCCGATGTCCTTGAAGGTGACCGATTCGGTGGCGGCCGACGTCGAGACCCAGGCCATAAAGCCGATTCCGGCAGCGAGTGCCGCCAGGAGGATGTTGCGCTTTGCTCTGCGGCCGAGCACACGCTTTTGGCCGCCGTAGCGATTGGCTAGGCTGGTAGGTGCCGGCGCGGCAGGCTGCTCCTCGGAAGTCACCAGTCCAGTTTAGTGTGGATCGGGCGGCGCAATGTCCGCCCGGCCGTTCAGCAACAGCAGCCCCGCCATCCCGGCACCCCCGCAGCAGCGAACCAGAAGAAAGAGGAGCCGTCCGACGATGACAGCGTCCACCAGCCCGTCAGCACCGCTTCGGCTGCTCGCCGTCCACGCCCACCCCGACGACGAGTCCAGCAAGGGCGCCGCAACCATGGCCATGTACGCGGCCTCCGGCGTAGACGTGATGGTGGCCACCTGCACGGACGGCTCCCGCGGGGACATCCAGAACCCGGGCATGGAGGACGCCCCGCACCCTAAACGGGACATGGCTGGTGCCCGCAGGCTCGAGATGGACAACGCCGCGAAGGTTCTCGGCATCCGCCAGCGCTGGCTGGGTTTTGTGGATTCCGGCCTTCCCGAAGGCGACCCGCTGCCGCCGCTGCCCGTCGGGTCCTTCGCCACACTGCCGCTGGAGCGCGCCGCCGCACCGCTGGTCCGGCTGGTCCGGGCCTTCAAACCCCAGGTCATCCTCAGCTACGACGAGAACGGCGGATACCCGCACCCGGACCACATCATGGCGCACCGGGTCGCCGTCGAGGCCTTCGCCGCCGCCGGCGATCCCGCCCGGTACCCCGGTACCGGCGAGGCCTGGACGCCCGACAAGCTGTATTACGACCGCGCCTTCAGCCCCGACCGCTTCCGCGCCCTGCATAACGCCCTGGAAGCAGCCGGGCTCCAGTCGCCGTACGCCGAGCGGCTCGCGGCGTGGCTTGAGGCCGACGCCGAAGGCCACACCCCGCCGGCCCCGACGCACCCCACCACAACGCAGATCGAGTGCGGCGACTTCTTCGAAGCCCGCGACGAGGCCCTGCGCGCGCACCGCACCCAGATCGACCCTGACGGGTTCTTCTTTGCGGTTTCACCGGCGATGCAGCGGCAGACCTGGCCGTGGGAGGACTACTCGCTGATCAAGTCCAGCGTCCCCACGGAGTTGCCCGAAACGGACTTCTTCGCCGGGCTAAGATAGACCCAGCAGGGATTTCTATGCCGCGTAGAAGAGCGGCGTGGGAAGTCCCGTAGACGACGTTCCCCACAGAAGGTTTCCACAGTGCATTCCTTGCTCATCGCCCTGGCGACAGCCCCGGCGCCCGCCCCGACGCCGTCGCTGCGCCCCGGCCTCGACCAGGACCAGGTCACCCCGGGCCTGCTGGGCTTCCTGCTGACCGCGTTCATTGTTGTGCTCACGGCCCTGCTGATTGTGGACATGGTGCGCCGGATCCGCCGCGTGCGCTACCGCGCCCAGGTCGAAGAGGAACGCGCCGGAACCGGGGAAGCCGCAGCCTTCGATGCCGCAGACGACGCCGGCACCGGTCGGTCCCCGCTGTCCGGCACCGGCAACCCCGAGGCCGGCAGCCCCGCAGCGGAGCCGGAGCCGCGTCCGGAAGCCAACGGTGACCCAGGATCCGGGAACCGCTGACCGCGGTCCTGCCAACACCCCGCCGGGCGCGGCCAATGCCCTCGGCGGGGAACCCTCCGCCTACCTGCGCCAGCACGCCGGCAACCCGGTGCACTGGCGGCCCTTCGGGGACGAGGCCTTCGCCCTCGCCGCGGCACGGGACGTACCCGTGTTCCTCTCGATCGGCTACGCGGCCTGCCACTGGTGCCACGTTATGGCCGGCKAGTCCTTCGAGGACCCGGACACCGCAGGGTTCCTGAACGCCAACTTCGTCGCCGTGAAGGTGGACCGGGAGGAACGCCCCGACATCGACGCCGTCTACATGGCCGCAACGCAGGCCATCAGCGGTGAGGGCGGCTGGCCGATGTCCGTGTTCCTGCTGCCCGATGGCCGGGCCTTCCACGCCGGCACCTACTATCCGCCCCGGCCCCAGCCCGGCCGTCCGTCCTTCCGCCAGGTCCTGGAGGCGGTCCGCGAGGCCTGGCTGGAACGCCGCAGCGCCGTCGAACACAACGCAGACTCCCTGGCGCGCGGGATGGCCGCCGCGCAGGCCGGCACCGCCGTCCGGCTGGACGCGCCCCCGCCCGCCCCGGACCCGGAGCTCCTCTCCGCGGCGGTGCGTGCGCTGGCCCGGTCCGAAGATGCCGCCGGGGGATTCGGCACCGCCCCCAAGTTCCCGCCGTCGGCCGTTCTCGAATTCCTGATCCGGCACGCCGCCGTGCCCTCCGATACCGCGGAGGCCGCGAGGGACCTGGCGGGCCGCACACTGGCCGCGATGGCGCGGTCGGCCCTGTTCGACCAGCTCGMCGGCGGCTTCGCCCGCTACTCCGTCACCCGCGACTGGTCCGTGCCGCACTTCGAAAAGATGCTCTACGACAACGCCCAGCTGCTGCGCGGCTACGTCCACTGGGTCCGGGCCGGCGGCTCGGAGGCGTTTCCTGCGGCCGAAGCCGCTGACGTCGCTGGCAGTACGGCGGACTGGCTGCTGGCGGCCCTGGGCCTCTCAGCCCCGGACGACGGCGGACGTCCGGTGGCGCTGGCCTCGTCCCTGGACGCGGACACGGTGGTGGACGGGGTCCACTCCGAGGGCGCCAGCTACCTGTGGACCCCGGGGGAGCTGGCGGCCCTGCTGGGCCCGGCCGACGGCGCGGCCGTTGCGCGGCTGATGAACGTCCGGAGCCCGGGAACAGTGACCGGCGACGGCTCGCCGCTGCATCCCGGCCGCGCACTGGATGCCGCCGACGCCGGACTCTGGGAGCGGGTGCGGCCGGTGCTGCGCCGCGCCCGGGCCGAGCGCCCCCAGCCGGACCGCGACGAGAAAGTGGTGGCTGGCTGGAACGGGCTTGCCATTGCGGGGCTGGCCGACGCAGGCGCGGTCCTGGACCGTCCCGGGCT
>NZ_JBFTNO010000200.1:0-5795 GCF_056397525.1 Arthrobacter sp. 05L45_2
TATAATAAGCGCTATAATAAGCGCACGACCCCACATATCGTGACCCCGGCTTCGTCTTAATATCGGGAATCAACATATTTGGCCGCAATTCCGCGCACAGGGCGTTGAGCAGGACTCTTGGACAAGTATTGGGGTAAATCTGTGTCGAACCGCTTTCCCGGGCGCCGCCTCTCTAAATTGCGGCTCGGAATTCTGGTAATTGTTCTTCTCGCCCTCACCGGCGGGTCGTATTTAGGCCTTCGCTCATTCCAGGACGCMAACGCGGCSTCSTCMATTCCKTCGGTCTTCTCCGGYTATGTSGACGTSACGGCCACGCCGCGGTTTGCGTTCGAATCCCCGGGCAGCCCCGAAGCCAAGGGCGCCGTTCTTTCCTTCATCGTTTCGGACAAAGCTGACCCTTGTTCGCCGTCGTGGGGGGCCGCATACAGCCTCACGCAGGCAGAATCCGACTTGGACCTGGACCGCAGGATCGCCCGGCTCCGCCAGGTCGGCGGCGCCGTCTCCGTGTCCTTCGGTGGGCAGAGCAACAGCGAACTGGCCGTCGGCTGCACCGATCCGGACAGGCTCGCGGGCGCCTACCGCGACGTGGTGGAACGCTACGACCTGCGCTCCATTGACCTCGACGTCGAGGGCACGGCCCTGGCGGACACCGCGTCGATCGACCGCCGCGGCAAGGCCGTCGCGGCCCTCCAGCAGGACCGCCGGAACGGCGGGAAAAGCCTCGAGGTGTGGCTGACCCTGCCCGCGGACCCGGCGGGGCTGACGGCGGCGGGCCGCGACCTCGTGTCCCGGACCCTCCGCGCCGGCGTCGACGTGGCCGGGGTGAACATCATGACGATGGACTTTGGCGGGAGTAAAGCGCCCGGCCAGTCCATGTCCCAGGCCTCCATCTCCGCGGCCGAAGCCACCCACACGCAGCTGCAGGCACTATTCCGGCAAAACGGCGAGGACCTGGGCACCGACACCGCCTGGCGCAAGCTGGGTCTCACCCCGATGATTGGGCAGAACGATGTCCCCGGGGAAATTTTCACGCTCGACGACGCCGCATCCCTGAATGCCTACGCCAAAGCGAAGGGCGTGGGCCGGGTGTCCATGTGGTCGCTCAACCGCGACCGGACCTGCGGCAGCAACTACCCGGACGTCGCCAAGGTTTCCGACAGCTGCAGCGGCATCCAGCAGGGCGACGCCCTTTTCGCCACGGTCCTGGGCGCCGACGTCATTCCCACGGCATCGGCCGTTCCGCAGCTGACGGCCGCCTCCGCCACCCCCACGGCGACCGACGACCCGTCCACCAGCCCCTACCCCGTGTGGAGCGAGACCGCACGGTACGTCGGCGGCGACCGCACGGTGTGGCACGGCAACGTTTACGAAGCCAAGTGGTGGACGCAGGGCGACAGTCCGGACAACCCCGTCGACCAGGGCGCCACGGTCCCGTGGAAGCTCATCGGCCCGGTATTGCCCGGCGACCGCCCCAGCCCCCGGACCACGGTCGCCGCCGGCACCTACCCGGAGTGGTCTGCTGCCACCGTCTACAAGCGCGGGTCACGGATCCTGTTCGACGGCTACGCGTTCGAGGCCAAATGGTGGACGCAGTCGGACAGCCCCCAGGCCATGCTTGAGGGCGCCCCGGACTCGCCGTGGATGAAGCTGACCGCCGCCCAACTCCAGTCCCCCGCGGCCAAGTAGCGGGCCGTCGGGGGGCGGCATCCGGGCCGGCTGTGACCAGTCTCACCAGCAATAATCGTCCTCCGGCTTGAGTCGCCAGCCGCCCGCTGTGCATCATAAAAAGGCAGCCGGAAGCGAGAGCTCCCGGCCCGCACCGCCCCCAAACGAGCTTCGACGCCCCGCGCCCGAAGCCCGCGGGGGCCCATCCTGGTGGACGCAACGAGRCCAAACCGGTGAGCTCATAGAGCTGCCCATGGTCTCCGGCGTTCCCGGTGTGGACTACGGCGGCTCCGCATCGGTGCGGCAGCCGGACACCCGGATTCATGAATGGAAGCACTGAACAATGACGTTTGAAACTGCCACCCACGCTGTCACCCACAAGCTCTGGGACCGCTCCACGATGCACCACGAGCTGGACACCCTGATCCACGACCTCTCCGTCCGCCACAACACCGCGAAGTCCAACATCGCGGTGCACGCCAGCGGGCCGAACACCTTCACGCTCAGCCTGAGCAACGGCGCAGCCGATCTGGGTTCGGCCTCCGCTTAACGGCACCAACCCCCAGCAACACCACGACGACGGCGGGAGCTTCCCGCCGTCGTCGTCGCGTTTCTGGCGCCCACGGCACCCTCGCAGCCCCGGGATCCTAGCCGCCGATCTGCACCACAGTGATCTCCACGGTGCACGGCCRCGGGCCGAGGTACTGCCGGACTGCGCCGGCCACTGCCCTGGTGACGTCGGGGGCCGGGCGGGTCAGCCCGACGCCGATCCGGGCCTTCACCGTGAGGCGGTCCACCGCTGCAATGATCTGCTGGAGCTGAACCGGCCTTAGGTAAGACGGGGCCGGGAGAGGAAACGTCACGGTCGATTAGATGTGAGCTGCGTCACATGGAGAGTGTCCCCTGCTGTTCATCTTGGAGCCACAACCGGTTAATTACCGGCCAGTAAGTTGGCCGGGTCCTATTTGACATCCCCTGAGAGGCTCCCCCCATGAGCGCGACCCGCACCCGAGGCATCCTCACGGCCGCCGCCGCTATCCTCCTGGCAGCGTCCGCAATCGGCGGCACAGCTGCCGCCCAGGCCGCCGGCACCACCGGCCAGAACGGCGGAAACGGCGCCGCCCCCACCCGCGGGACGGACTCCGCCCTGGCCGCGGCGTTCAACGGCGTGGACCGGTCCACCAACTGGCAGCAAACCAGCAAATTGAAGCTGGATTTCCCCACCTACCACACCGAGGGAATCGCCTTCAGCCAAGACCACATCTTCCTGTCGTCGGTGCAGATCATCGAGCCGACCAAAAAGTTCCCGGCCCCGCAGGGCGGCTACGACCGCACCCCCGGCAAGGGCATCGGCCACCTGTTCGTGATGGACAAAGCAGGAAAGCTGCAGAAGGACATCATCCTGGGCGAGGGCGACATGTACCACCCCGGCGGCATCGACTTCGACGGCACCAACGTCTGGGTCCCGGTGGCCCAGTACCGTCCCAACAGCAGCGCGATCGTCTACCGCGTGGACGCCAGCACCCTCGCGGTGCACAAGCAGTTCGAGGTCAACGACCACTTCGGCGGCATCGTGATGGACAAGCAGACCGGCCACCTCGTTGGCAACACCTGGGGCTCGCGGCGCTTCGCCGAATGGGACCTGCGCGGCCGCCAGCTCTCCACGTGGCAAAACACCGACTACTTCATCGACTACCAGGACTGCCAGTACGTGCCGGYCTCCAAGATGCTCTGCGGCGGCATCACCAACCTCCCGCAGACACCGGCGGCCGGCGGGACCGGCGCCACCTACGAACTCGGCGGGATGGCCATGATCGACCTCAAGTCCCGCAGCGTGATCCGCGACGTGCCGTTCCAGCAGTGGTCTACTGCCGGCCACGTCGCCACCCGGAACCCCTTCAAAATCACCGCCGAAGGCAACCACCTCACCCTGAAGGTGGCGCCCGATAACGGCGATGAAGGCAACGGCACCGAAATCCTCACCTACGAAGCCACCGCGCCCACCGCGGCAGCCACCAAGTAACGGCCCCAGCACAGGAACGATTGGATACCCCCATGTCTCGTCCAGCCCCACGCATCACCCGGCGCCGCGTCGCCTCCGCCGCCTGCGCCACCGCCCTCGCGGCCTCAGCCCTGGCCGCCGGCCTGGTCGGAGCCGGCCCCGCAGCCGCGGGCCCCGCCGCAGCCAGCGGCAAGGACCACGCCGCCACGGCCACCCCGATCAAGCACGTCGTGGTGATCTTCCAGGAGAACGTCTCCTTCGACCACTACTTCGCCACCTATCCGAAGGCCGCCAACATCCCCGGCGAAACCCAGCAGGGCAGCGGCACGAAGGCAGCCGCCTTCACCGCGGCCAAGAACACGCCCAAGAAGATCGACACGCTGGCCACCGCCGGGCTCCTGGCGCCGAACAACCCCAACGCGGTCCAGCCCTCGCGCCTCTCCCCCGCCCAGGCGGTCACTTGCGACCAGGACCACAACTACGGCGCCGAGCAGAAGGCGTACAACGGCGGCCTGATGGACAAGTTCGTCGAGTACACCAGCCGGGACGCCTGCGGCACCAACCAGTACGGCCGCAACGGGCTCACCATGGATTACTACGACGGAAACACCGTGACCGGTATCTGGAACTACGCCCAGAACTACGCCATGAGCGACAGCCACTTCAGCACCGTCTTTGGCCCCTCCACCCCCGGCGCGCTGAACCTGGTCTCCGGGCAGACGCACGGAGCCCGGGAATTCACAGCCGCGGGCCAGCCGGTCGCCACCCCGGCCGGCGGCAGCAGCGCCGTGCGCCAGCCCGACGCGAACGGCGTCGGCACTGTGATCAACGACCCCGATCCGGTGTATGACGATTGCTCCAACAGCAGCCACGCCAAGACCAATAACCTGGCCGGCATGAGCGGCAAGAACATCGGCGATTTGCTCAACGCCAAGGGCACGTCCTGGGGCTGGTTCCAGGGCGGCTTCACCCCGACCACTCCGGCCACCGGCACGGCCCCGGCGTCGTGCCTGTCCAGCCACACCAACGCCGCCGGCGCGTCCGTGGTGGACTACTCGCCCCACCACCAGCCGTTCCAGTACTACGCCTCGACCGCCAACCCGCACCACCTGGCCCCGGCGTCGGACGCGGAGATCGGCCACAACGGCCAGGCGAACCACCAGTACGACCTCACCGACTTCAACAAGGTGGTCAACACGGACAACATGCCCGCGGTGTCCTTCCTGAAGGCCGGCATGTACCAGGACGGCCACGCCGCCTACTCGGACCCGGTCGAYGAGCAGAASTTCRTCACCAASACCGTSAACSAGATCCAGAAATCCAAGAACTGGGAGGACACCGCCGTGGTGCTCGCCTATGACGACTCGGACGGCTGGTACGACCACGCTGCGGCCAAGGTGAAAAACTCCTCCGACACGGCCGACGACGCCGCATGGTGCCAGAAGGCCGCTGCCAGCGGCGTTCCCATGGCCGGCGGCTACGCGGACCGCTGCGGCCCCGGCCCGCGCCAGCCGCTGGTGGTCATTTCCCCGTATGCCAAGAAGAACTTCGTTGACCACACGCAGACCGACCAGGCCTCCATCCTGCGCTTCATCGAGGAGAACTGGCAGACCGGCCAGATCGGCGACGCTTCCGCCGACGCCGCCGCCGGCACGGTGAACGCGATGTTCGACTTCCACAAGCAGCGTCCCGGCAAGGTCCTGCTCAACGAACAAACGGGTGCGGTTGCCTCCATCACCAAAGAGGACGACGGCGGCCGCCGCAACTAGCGCCGGCACCTGACCGCCCACACGGAAACGCCACCCGGCAGATGCCGGGTGGCGTTTCTGTGTGGAGTGCGAACCGCGAGCGACGGGCCCGGCCCCGCGGCTACGGCACGCTGTAGGAGTTCAGCGGCCGTCCGGTGGCGCCGTACGTGAGGTCGAGCAGGAGGAGGCCCTTCCGTTCGAGGGCGCTGAGGTAGCGCTGTGCCGTCGGCCGGCTGACACCGAGCTGGTCGGCGATTTCGGCCGCGCCGATGGGGGCACCGGCAGCCCGGACAGCGTCGAGGGCTTTCTGCATGGTCGGCTGGAGCCGGGGACCCGGCGCGGACGCCCGCACCCCCGCCGAGCGCGCGTTGTAGAGACTG
>NZ_JBFTNO010000201.1:0-5791 GCF_056397525.1 Arthrobacter sp. 05L45_2
GTATGCTGGGCGTCTTTTGCGGCCTGGGCATCGGCGCCGTCCTGGGCGGACGGCGYGGGACCGGCCACTTTGTGCACTCCACGAGCCGCGAAGTCAGGGCGCTGCTATCTATGGTGGTCGCCGTTTTTGCCGCCGGACCGGCGCTGGCGAGCCTGGCCAAGGCACCCTCGGGCCCGCTCGCCGTGCTCCGGAACCTGGTGGTAAACCCGCTGCCCACCATCAACGACCTCCAAGCGAGCTGTTCGGCCGCCGTCGACCTATCCTGCCTCCAGATCATCCACAGCCCGGGGCTCCGCGGCCCTGGCCTGGAAGCCCTGTCCCTGGTCCCGCTGGTGCTCCTCCTGGTCTGCGCCGAAGGACTCCGCCGGGGCAACCGTGCCGCGCTCTGGGTCGCGATCTCCGTCCAGCTGGTCATCGGCGTGCTCTCCGCCATTTATTTGCAGCTGTTCTCCCAGTTCGGGGCGTCCGTCCGGAGCGGGTCCCGGGTGATCTCCGTGGATGCCGGGGTCACTGAAGTGCTGCCGGTGGTGCTGGTGCCGTTGCTCATCGCCGCGGCTTTGTTTGCCTCCCGGAGGCACTTCAACGTCGATGCGGATCCGGTGCTCGGCCGGCGGTCCCTGCTGCTGCTGGCCGGAGTTTTTACGGTGTTCGTCGCCGCATACGTGGTGGCGTGGTTCGCCGAGGACAACTACAACCACAGGGCCGGGCTGGTGGCCCTGCTTGCCACCCTGCCGCGGATGTTCCTTCCCTACCCCTTCTCCTTCCGCTACTCGGTGTCGGTATATCCGCACGGCGTGTGGTCACCGCTGATCTTCAGCTACGGCGGGGCCGTGTTCTGGCTGATCTGCCTCATCAGCATCCTCGCCATGTTCGCCAGCCGTAAACTCCGGGACCTCCGGGCAGACAGGGGAATCACCCTGGCACGGAGGCTGGTCCGCCAAGGCGGYGGCTCGCTGTCCTGGATGGCGCTCTGGCCCAACAACAGGTACTGGTTCAACGACGCCGAGACGGTGGGCATTGCCTACCAGCTGCACTACAACGTGGCGCTGACCGTCGGCGAGCCGTTCGGCCGGGCCGAGGACGTGGAGGGCGCCATTACGGAATTCACGGCGTTCTGCGCCCAGGAGTCCCTCGCCCCCTGCTGGTATTCCGTCACCGACGAACACTGGCCACTGCTGCAGCGCCTCGGGTTTAGCCGTGTGCGTGTTGCCGAGGAGACCCTGCTGCCGCTGGGCAGCATTGAATTCAAAGGCAAGGAGTGGCAGGGCGTCCGCACCGCCCTCAACAAGGCCCGCAAACTCTCCGTCGAGGCGCGGTGGTGTACCTACGCCGAGCTCCCGGGCCCGCTCCGGACCCAGGTCCATGAGATTTCCGAGGAATGGGTTTCGGAGAAAACACTTCCGGAGATGGGATTCACCCTTGGCGGCATTGAGGAGCTGAAGGACGAGAACGTGTTGCTGTGCCTTGCCGTCGACGCCGAAGGCAAGGTCCATGGCGTGACCAGTTGGCTCCCCGTGTTCACGGACGATGCCGTCACCGGACGCACCCTGGACTTCATGCGCCGAAGCCCCGACGGTTTCAACGGCGTGATGGAATTCCTGCTCGCCTCCGCGGTCCTCCATTTCGACGGCAGCATGCCGGAAATTTCGCTGTCTGGTTCGCCGCTGGCGCCCGTCCGCGACGGCGACGCCGACCAAAAAACGCACGACGGCGCCACGATCGGCCGCTTCCTCGACTGGCTGGGCGCCGTGCTCGAACCCGTGTACGGATTCCGGTCCCTCGCCGCTTTCAAACAGCGATTCCACCCACGCCACCGGACGCTGTACATGATGTATCACGACGCCCTGGCGCTGCCGGTCATCGGCCGTGCCGTCACTGAGGCCTACCTGCCCACGATGTCCATCCGGCACACCGCCAGGCTGCTGCGGGGCGCCATCCGGTAACGGCCCCGGAGGCGGGCACGGTACTTGCCGGCACCCGAGTGGTAGCCCAGCCGGGGGTGCTGAAAAGCGAGTACGTACTACTCCCGAACGTCAGGCTGGACCGGAATATGCTTCAGCCATGACGTAGCCCTGCCACGGTAACGGGTTGCGCTGCCGCACTCGAAGTGACGGGGGACRTGAAGCCTACGAGCAGCACACCGGTCCGCGTGGACGAACGTGTGCAGGGGCCAACAGCAACCCGGCGGACCAGGCCGCAAATGGGCTATGGCCTGCGGCAGATCCCTGTGACGTGGCTGTCGGTTCTCCTGATGTGGGTAGCCGGCGCCGCCACCGGATCACTGATTTCCGGCCCGGCGTCAGCGTTGATCGCGTTCGTGGACGTGGGCCCGGACACCCTGACGAGTTCACAGTGGGCTTCGATCCCGGCGAGCATGCTGTTTCCCGGCGGCATCTCTTCGTATGTGCTTGCCAGCCTGGTGTTGCTCATATGTGTCGGGGTCGCCGAACTCGCACTGGGGAGCGGAAGGGCCGCGGCGGCGCTGGTAGCCGGCCATGTGGCCGCCGTCTTGTTCTATGTCGGGATCGTGGCTGCCGGTGATGAACTCGGCAGCAGCTGGCTCAGTTCCATGCAACACCCGGCATTGGCGGGCCCGTTCGCGGGAAGCCTGGCTGCCGTCATGGCCGCGGGCCCGGCCCTTGGTCCGCTGTGGCGGCGGCGGGTTCGCTCCGTCGGCCTGGCGGTGACGATCATGCTCCTGCTCTACGTCGGCCACCCCCAGAACCTGCTCACGTTCCTTGGCGCGCTGTGCGGGCTGGCCAGCGGATGGGCGGCGTCCATGGCCTCAGCCCGTTCCTCAGCCCGTTCCTCAGCCCCTCCGGTGACGCGTGCGGGGCTACGGACGGCGGACCGGCGCGCTGCGGGGGAGAACCCCTGGACCGGCCGTGACGTCAGGTCCGTCCTGGCCATGACCGTGGCGGTCTTCGCCGCAGGTCCGGTCCTGGCGGGACTGTCCCAGGCACCCGTCGGGCCGCTGGCGGCCCTCCGGAACCTGATCGTCAATCCCGTGCCCAGCCTTAGCGAGCTCCAAACCGACTGCGTCGCCGCCGTCAACGCCGGTTGCCCCCAGATCATGCACAGCCCCGGCCTGCACGGGCCCGGGGGAGCGGCCCTGTCGGTGGTGCCACTGCTTCTCCTGCTCGCGTGCGCGGAAGGGCTGCGGCGGGGGAACCGGGTGGCGCTGTGGATCGCGACCGGAGCGCACCTGGCCGTGGGAGTGATCTCAGCGGTGTACCTCCAGCTCTTCGCGCACTTCGGGGTGTACGTCAGGAGCGGCCGGCGCAGGATTCCGGTCGACTCGGGCATCGTGGAGATCCTTCCGGTGGTGCTGGTGCCGTTGCTCATTGCCGCTGCCCTGTGGTTCAACCGCCGGCACTTTGCCGTGGACACGGATCCGGTCCTCGGGCGCCGGGCACTGGTGATCGTGCCGGCCGTCTTCGGGGCCTTCGTCGCTGTGTATGTCATTGCCTGGTTCGCCGAGGGCAACGACCGGCACCGTGCCGGTCTGCTCGCTCTCGGGGCCACCCTGCCGCGGATGTTCCTGCCCTACCCGTTCTCCTTCAAGTACTCGGTGTCCGTACACCCGCGGGGCTACTGGTCCTCGCTGCTCTTCAGCTACGGCGGCGCTGCGTTCTGGCTCATCTGCCTGATCGCCGTCCTCGTGATTTTCACCAAGCGCCGGCTCTGGGACCGCCGTATGGAAACCGACCGTGCCGTCGCACGTCGGCTGGTCTTCCAGGGCGGCGGATCACTTTCGTGGATGGCCCTGTGGCCGAACAACCGGTACTGGTTCAACTCCACCGGCACGGTGGGCATTGCCTACCAGCTGCGGCACGGCATCGCGCTGACGGCGGGCGGCCCGTTCGGCCACGACGTGGACTTCGCAGCCGCGGAGCGCGAATTCACCAGATACTGCGCGGAGCAGACCCTGACGCCGTGCTGGTACTCCGTGGCGGACGCGCACTGTGCCGAGCTGCGGTCCATGGGCTTCAAGAGCCTGGAGGTGGCGCAGGAAACCGTCCTGCCCCTGGCCGACGTCGACTTCCGGGGCCGGGAGTGGCAAAGCGTCCGGACCGCCATGAACAAGGCCAGGAAGCTCGGCATCACCGCCCGCTGGGGCGCCTACAGTGACCTGCCGGGAGCCTTGCAGACCCAGGTGCACGAGATTTCCGGCCAGTGGGCCGCCTCACGGTCGCTTCCGGAAATGGGCTTCACCCTCGGTGGCGTGGAGCAACTCAAGGACGATCACGTGCTGCTCTGCCTGGCCGTGGACCCTGCTGGCGCGGTCCTCGGCGTCACCAGTTGGCTGCCGGTCTTCCACGACGGTGAACTGGTCAGCCGGACGCTGGACTTCATGCGCCGCCGCGACGACTGCTTTAACGGCGTGATGGAGTTCCTGATCGCCTCCGCAGTGCTCCGCTTCAAAGGCACAATGACCGAGATCTCGCTGTCCGGCTCGCCCCTGGTGCCGGCGACGGCGCTGGTGCGCCGCCGGCAGGGCGGTCAATCCGGGGGGCAGGATGCTCCCGTCCTGGAACCCGGCGGTCCGGACGTCGCGGCCGCCGACGTCGATGCAGCCCCCGCCGGCCGGCTGCTGCGCTGGCTGGGGGACGTCCTCGAGCCGGTGTATGGCTTCCGGTCGCTGGCGGCGTTCAAGCAGCGGTTCCAGCCGCAGCACCGGACGCTCTTTATCCTTTACCAGGATCCGCTGGCGCTGCCCCTGATCGGCCGTGCCCTGGCCGAGGCCTATCTGCCAACCTGGTCACTGCGCCATACGGCGCGGCTGCTTCGCGACGTCACCGCCGGTCCGCAGTCCGCGCGCCGGCCGGTCCGGGCAGGCCAGCCCGAGCAGCAGCTCAGCCGTTGACCCCCAGGCGGGTCATCAGCCAGTCCATGTTGTTCTCGACCCCGTACTTCCAGGCCGTCCAGGCGTGGCCGCCCGGCGCTTCCTGGAACTGCACGTTGATACCCGCCTTCTTCATGCCCTGGTAGACCTGGACTCCCTGGGCCCGGAAGAACGGATCCCCGGCGCCTACGGTGACAATGCCGGCGGTGTGCGGGTACTTGCGTGTCTTGATGACATCCAGGGCGTTCTGCTTCTTGAACTCCGCGGCGCTGCCGCCGAAGTACTGCTGCAGGAGCACCTGGTGGCCCTGCCGGATGGTCGGCTGGTTTTCGCCGGAGCTGTCGATGAACGTCGGGTAGACCTCGGGGTAGTTCATGGCCAACTGCATGGCGCACGTCCCGCCGTAGGAGAACCCGCCGATGGCCCACTGGCTGGTGGAGTGCTTGCCGGCACCGAAGGTGGCCTTGATCCAGTTGGGCACGTCCTCGCTGAGGTACCTGCCGGCCTGGCCTTGCTTGCTGTTCATGCACAGCGGGGGGTAGTTGGCCCACTTGGCTCCGGCGTCGGGCATCACGATGATCGGCGCCAGCCCCTTGTGCGAGGCCGCGTAGTCGTCCATAAACTGGGCGATCCGGCCGTTGCGCAGCCAGTCGACCGGTTCTCCCGGGACTCCGTGGATCAGGACCAGCACGGGCAGGTCGGCCCGCGGAGTGGAAAGGTACGCCGGGGGAAGGTAGACAAAGGCGGTGGAGGAGACCTCATGGGAGATGGGTGCCGGGATGAACGCCCGGATCACGGTCCCTTGGCTGGGCATACCCTCCGGCGCCGTCCAGTTTGCCAGCGTGGTGGGAGCCTCACTCGGCGTCGACAACGGAACCGGGTTCCCGCGTTCCTGGTTCTTGAACTGGTCGAGGGTTTCCATCTTCACGCCGGTGTCCCCAAAGA
>NZ_JBFTNO010000202.1:0-9360 GCF_056397525.1 Arthrobacter sp. 05L45_2
GGCTACGGCCTTCCGCCGGAGCGCCTCTGGGTGACGGTGTACGAAGAGGACGACGAAGCCAAGGAGCTTTGGCTCAAGAACACCGGCGTGCCCGCCGAACGCATCCAGCGGATGGGCAAGGCCGACAACTACTGGTCCACCGGCCAGCCGGGCCCGGCAGGCCCCTGCTCCGAGATCTACTACGACCGCGGCCCCGCCTACGGCATCGAAGGCGGCCCGCTGGCCGACGAGACCCGCTACATCGAGATCTGGAACCTCGTGTTCATGCAGTACCAGATTGACAATGTGCGCTCCAAGGTCGACTTCGACATCACCGGCGAGCTCCCCAAGAAGAACATCGACACCGGCCTCGGCATGGAGCGCCTCGCGATGATCCTGCAGGGCGTCGAGAACATGTACGAAACAGACCAGGTCCGCCCGGTTATCGACAAAGCCGCCGCTCTCTCCGGCAAGGAATACACCTCCGCCGAGACCGCGGAAGACCCGCACCACACGGACGACGTCCGGATGCGCGTGGTCGCCGACCACATCCGGTCCGCCCTGATGCTGATTGCCGACGGCGTAACACCCTCCAATGAGGGCCGCGGCTACGTGCTGCGCCGCCTGATCCGCCGGGCCGTGCGCTCCATGCGCCTGCTGGGCGTCGAAAAGGCGTGCCTGCCCGACCTGCTGCCCGCATCCCGGGACGCCATGAAGGGCGTCTACCCGATCGTCGAGACCGACTTCGACCGGATCAGCCGGATCGCCTACGCCGAGGAAAAGGCGTTCCTGCGCACCATCGCCTCCGGCACCGCCCGCCTCGAGGACGCCGTGAAGGAGTCCAAGGCCGCGGGCCAGCCGCTCTCCGGCGCCGACGCCTTCGCCCTGCACGACACCTACGGCTTCCCGATCGACCTCACCCTGGAAATGGCCGAGGAAGCGGGCCTCAAGGTCGACGAGCCCGAGTTCCGCAAACTGATGCTGGAACAGCGCCAGCGCGCCCAGGCCGACGCCAAGGGCAAGAAGGGCGCCCACGCCGACCTCAGCGCGTTCCAGGAACTCCTGGCCGCCGGCGAGACCGTCTTCACCGGCTACACCGAGCTCGCCGGCGAGTCGAAGGTCCGCGGCATCCTGGCCGGCGGCCGCAAGGTCTCGCAGGCCTCCACCGGTGACGAAATCGAACTGGTCCTGGCCGAAACGCCGTTCTACGCCGAGGCCGGCGGCCAGGCCGCCGACACCGGGCTCATCACCGGCGACGGGTTCGTCGTCGAGGTCCTGGACGTCCAGCGGCCCATCAAGGGACTCAGCGTGCACAAGGCGATCGTCCGTGAAGGCGAAATCGGGGCCGACGCCATGGTCCAGGCCGCCGTCGACCGGGAACGCCGCCACGCCGCCGAACAGGCCCACACCGGCACGCACATYGTGCAYGCSGCCCTGCACCAGATCCTCGGGCCGGAAGCCCTGCAGCGCGGATCCTTCAACAAGGCCGGATACCTCCGCTTCGACTTCTCCTGGGGTGAAGGCCTCAGCGCCGCCACGCGCTCCGAGATCGAGGAAGTCTCCAACATCGCCATCCGGAACAACTTCCAGGTCCAGACCAAGGTCATGGGACTCGCGGAAGCCAAGGCGCTGGGCGCCATGGCACTGTTCGGCGAGAACTACGGCAACGAAGTCCGTGTTGTGGAGATCGACGGCGCCTGGTCCCGCGAGCTGTGCGGCGGCACGCACGTCTCCAACACCTCCCTCATCGGCAGCCTCTCCCTGTTGGGCGAGCAGTCCGTCGGTTCGGGAAACCGCCGTGTGGAGGCCTTCGTCGGCATGGACGCGTTCCGGCACCTCGCGGCCGAACGCGCCCTGGTCACTGAACTGACGGAAATGCTCAAGGTTCCGTCCGGCCTGCTCACCGAGCGCATCGCAAGCACCCTGACCAAGCTCAAGACGGCTGAAAAGGAACTGGAGCGGCTGCGCAAGGAGCAGCTGTCGGCCGCGGCCGCACAGCTGGTCGGCACCGCCAAGGACGCTGCCGGCGTGAAGGTTATTGCCCACGACGCCGGCATGGTCAGCGGCGCCGATGACCTCCGCGGACTGGCGCTGGACCTCCGGACCCGCCTCGGGTCCGAGCCCGCCGCCGTCGCCGTCGCCGGCGTCAGCAACGACCGCCCGGTCATCCTGATCGCCACCAACGAAGCAGCACGGGCCGCCGGGGTTAAGGCCGGTGCGCTGGTGCGCCTCGCTGCCGGCATCCTCGGCGGCGGCGGCGGTGGCAAGGACGACGTCGCCCAGGGCGGCGGCACGGACGCAGCCAAGGTCGGCACGGCCCTCACCGCCGTCGTGGACGCCATCACCCGGCGCTAGCACGGAACAACGGATGACTGAATCGGCCATACCCCGCGGCTACCCCCGGGGCGTGAAACTCGGGGTAGACGTCGGTACCGTGCGCGTGGGCGTGGCGGTGTGCGACCGGGACGGGATCCTCGCCACTCCGCTGCGTACCCTGACCCGCAACGTGAAGAAGAACACTGATGTGGGAATTCTCGCAAAGCTGGCCGGGGAGCTCGAGGCGGTCGAAATCTTCGTTGGTTTGCCGCGCACCATGAAAGGTGAAGAGCACGCTTCCGCACGAATGGCCACCGAGTATGCAAAGCTACTCGTCGGGAAACTATCCGAGGCCGGTTCCGACGTGCCAGTGAGGCTGGTTGACGAACGGCTGACCACGGTGACAGCCCACCGCAACCTGCACCAAGCTGGCATGAGCAGCAAGGACCACCGTAAAGTAGTTGATCAGGTCGCCGCCGCAGCCATTCTGCAGCACRCGATCGATATGCAAAAGGCCAGGGGAACGGAAGTGGGAAGCCGCGTCAGCGCGGACCTGCCGCCGGGGCCACCCGGCGGCGGCGCTCAGGCCGCCCCGGCAGTACAAACGCATTCTGCACAACGCATTCTGCCCAAACTGGAAGGCTACAGTGAGCCCGGTCAATAATGACGACTCCTCTGGTGATGCCAATAATGGCGCTGGCCGTCCGCTGACGCGTAAAGAGATCCGTGCCCAGGAGAAGTTCCTGGCGACACAGGGTCACGATGTCATCCCGCCCCAGGCTTTCGAGACCGAGTCCGAAGCTTCGGCAGAGCAGCCCGACGCTCCCCGCGAAGCTGCCGCCCCGGACCTTCCCGTCGCAGAGCCGACCGTGCACGAACCGGTTCGCGAGGACCCCGCTGAGCCCACCCGTGAGGATCCCGCGCCCCAGGAACGGGTTCACCACGAGCCCGTTGCCGAGGAGCCGGTTCACCACGAGCCCGTTGCCGAGGAGCCGGTTCACCACGAGCCCGTTGCCCAGGAACCCGTGCACCACGAGCCGGTTCACCACGAGCCCGTTGCCGAGGACCCCGTTTATGAGGAACCGGTCCACGAGCCCGTCCACAACTACGCCGCCGGTATGTCCCGCGAGGAAACCCTGCGCCGTGCCGACGAACTGCAGTACGGCCACAGCGCCCACCACGAGGCAGATTACGATCCCGCCTACGCGGGCCACCACGAGGACGACCCCCACGGCTACGACGAGGAGCCGGGCCACGGCCTGATGGCCGGGGCCGCCGGCATTCCCACCGCGAAGGGCCCCTCCAAGAAGGTCCGCCGGCGCCGCCGCTTCTCAAACCCCTTCTCGGTGGAAACGCCGCAGCAGACTATCCTGGCCCCGGCACCGGCTCCGTGACCATCACCGTGCCGCCAGGCGCCGGGCCCCGGTCCGTGGCCGCGGACCTCGAATCCAAGAAGGTCATCGCCAACGCCGACTCATTCGTCAAGCAGTTCGCGTCCTCCGGGGGAGCGCTAAGCCCCGGCACCTTCACGCTGCGGCAGGAAATGAACAACGCCGACGCCGTCGCGATCCTGCTGAACAAGGGCGCCGACAAGGTGATGTACTTTGCCCTGAGCGCCGGCCTGAGGATCAACGAATCGCTGCAGGCCATCTCCGACGGCACAGGTATTTCGGTGCCGGAACTGAAGGCACTGAGCGATAACCCGAAGCAGTTCGGCGTCCCTGCCAAGGCCAAGAACCTCGAGGGATTCCTGTTCCCGGGTGAATACCGCTTCCCGATCGGGACCTCCGCCAAGGACATCCTGAAGAAACTCAGCGGCARCGCACTCGACGAGCTCAAGGCCCAAGGCGTCACCGACCCGAACAAGCAGTACGACGTCGTGACGGTCGCCAGCATTGTGCAGGCCGAGGGTGGCCAGGCCGAGTACGGGGACGTGGCAGGTGCCATCTACAACCGGCTGAAGCCGAACAACACCGAGACCAACGGACTCATCCAGTCGGACGCCACGGTGACCTACGGCCTGGGCATCCGCAGCTTCCATATCGACGAGGCCCAGAAGGCCGACAAGTCCAACAAGTACAACACGTACGCCAATGTTGGCCTCCCGGCCGGTCCCATTGGCTCGCCGGGCAAGCGCGCCCTCGACGCGGCCGCCAAACCCAAGAGCAACGACTACCTGTACTGGGTCACCATCAACCTGGACACCAAGGAGACCAAGTTCTCCAAGACCCTGGCCGAGCACAACGGCTACGTCGCCAAGTACAACGCGTGGTGCGAGGCCAACCCGGGCCGTTGCGTGTGACGCTGCGGGCCGCCGTCCTCGGTCATCCCATCAGCCACTCGAAGTCCCCGGCGCTGCACCGCGCCGCCTACGCGCAGCTCGGCGTCGCGATGGACTACGACGCCATTGATGTCACCGTCGACGCCCTGCCCGCCTTTATGGCTGGTGTCCGGGCCGACGGCGGCTGGCGCGGACTGTCCGTCACCATGCCGCTGAAGGCTGCCATGGCCGCGGAGGTGGACGAAGTCCGCGGCGTGGCCCGGGACCTCGGGGTCATCAACACCGTCGCGTTCGAGCGGGCACAGCCGGCCACCGGCGCGCCGGCCCGGCTGGTGGGCTACAACACGGACGTCGCGGGAATCGTGAACGCCCTGCGCTACGCCGGGGCCAGCCGTGAGCCCACCGCCGTCATCCTGGGCGGCGGCGGAACAGCGGCGGCCGCAGTGGCGGCCCTGAAGGAACTCGGTGCCCCCGCCGCCACGGTCTACGTCCGGGACGTCGGCCGCGCCGCCGAAGCCCGGACAGCGGCGGCCGCCGTCGGACTGTCCCTGACGGTCCTGCCCCTGGAGATGGCCGCACCGGCCGTCGCGGCCGCCGACGTCGTCATCTCCACCCTCCCYCCGCGGGCAGCCGACGGGCTGGCGGAACAGCTGGCCACCCTGCCCGCCGGAGCCGCAGCAACCGGCGTGCTCCTCGACGTGGCCTACGAGCCCTGGCCCAGCCGGATCGCCGCGGCCTGGGCGGCCCGGGGCGGCAGTGTGGTGCCCGGGCTGGAAATGCTGCTGTACCAGGCCATCGAACAGGTACGCCACTTCAGCGGCCTCGGCGGCCCCGTCCCGGCCGAAGTCATAGATGTGATGTGTGACGCAGTCGGGGCTCCTCGACGGGTGTTCTAAGTGCCTTGCATGGCAGGATGGATTTTATGTTGCGTTGGTTGACTGCCGGAGAATCCCATGGCCCGGCCCTGGTCGGAATTATCGAAGGCGTCCCCGCCGGTGTGGAGCTCACCAGCGACCGGATCGTCGAGGCACTTGCCCGGCGGCGCCTTGGATACGGCCGCGGCGCCCGGATGAAGTTCGAACAGGACACGGTCTCAGTGCTCGGCGGTGTCCGCCACGGAACCACGCAGGGCGGCCCCGTCGCCATCCAGGTGGGCAACACCGAATGGCCCAAGTGGGAACAGATTATGTCCGCTGACCCCGTGGATCCGGAAGTCCTCGCCGATCAGGCCCGCAACGCGCCCCTGACCCGGCCACGGCCCGGCCACGCCGATTTCACCGGCATGCAGAAGTACGGCTTCGATGAGGCACGGCCCGTCCTGGAACGCGCCAGCGCCCGGGAAACCGCAACCCGGGTGGCCCTCGGCGCCGTCGCCGCCGCCTTCCTGCAGCAGCTCGGCATCGAGCTGGTCTCGCACACCGTCTCGATCGCCAACGTTTCCGTTCCCGAGGGACGGCCCCTGCCGGTGCCCTCGAACGTACTGGCGCTCGACGCCGATCCGCTGCGCTGCTTCGACCGCGAAACGTCCGACGCGATGGTGGCCGAGGTGGACGCTGCCCACAAGGAGGGCGAAACCCTTGGCGGCGTCGTCGAAGTCCTCGCCTACGGCCTCCCGCCGGGACTGGGCAGTTACGTGCACTGGGACCGCCGCCTCGATTCGCGCCTCGCCGCGGCCCTGATGGGTATCCAGGCGATCAAGGGCGTTGAAGTCGGCGACGGCTTCCTCACAGCGGCGCGCCGCGGCTCCGCAGCCCACGATGAAATCGTGAAGGATGCCGACGGCCGGATCATCCGCACCTCCAACCGGGCCGGCGGCATCGAGGGCGGCATGAGCATTGGCGACGTGCTCCGGGTCCGTGCCGCGATGAAGCCCATCGCGACGGTGCCCCGTGCGCTCAAGACCGTTGACGTGAAGACCGGAGAAGCCGCCAAGGCCCACCACCAGCGCTCGGACGTCTGTGCGGTCCCGGCCGCGGGCGTGGTGGCCGAGGCCATGGTGGCTTTGGTGCTTGCCGAAGCGGTCACGGAAAAATTCGGCGGCGACTCCGTGCAGGAGACCGCCCGCAACATCAAGGGCTACCTGGACAACATCCCGGCGTCCCTGGACTCGATCGGGCACTAGTGCCGCCTCGTAATCCACGCAAAGGACAGGACCGCCCGGTCGCACTGATCGGCCCGATGGCGGTGGGGAAGTCGGCCATCGGCCAGCAGCTTGCCCTCCAGCTCGGCGCACCGTTTGTTGACACCGACGCCGAAGTCGTCGCCCAGCACGGGAGCATCGCGGACATCTTCGCCGGCCAGGGCGAATGCGCGTTCCGCGAACTGGAGGCCAGGGCCGTCGCCCAGGCCATCGAAAACGCGGCTGGCAGCAACACCGTCATCTCCCTCGGCGGGGGTGCCGTACTGGACTCGGGGACCCAGCARCTGCTCGCCAGCTGCACCGTGGTCTACCTCGAATGCGACGCCGCCACCGTGTCCGAAAGGATCGCCCGGAACTCCGGGCGGCCGCTATTGGCCGGCGACGCATTGGAACGCTGGCGGGCCCTGTTCGCCACCCGGCAGCCGGTGTACGAACGGCTCGCCGACCTGACACTCGACGTCCGCACCGGGTCCGTCCAGGACCTCGCGCGCCGGCTTGAAGATGCGCTGGAGCAGTTTACCGACGCCAGTACCGCGGAAACTCCGGCGCCAGCAGCGACTAGGAAAGTTGAAAAGTGAACACCGAATCAACAGTCATTAAAGTCACCGGCACCACTCCGGGGGAAAACTACGACGTCGTCGTCGGTCGGGGCCTGCTGGCCAGCCTCCCTGGACTGCTGGGGGAGCGCGTCCAGCGTGTCCTCGTCATTCACCCGCGGGCGCTCCGGCTGACCGGCGACACCGTCCGTGAGGAGCTGGCCGCCGCCGGCTTCACCGCGCTGACCGCTGAAATCCCGGACGCCGAAGAGGGCAAACACATCGAGGTGGCCTCCTTCTGCTGGCAGGTCCTGGGCCAGAATGACTTCACCCGGTCGGACGCAATCGTCGCCGTCGGCGGGGGAGCGGTGACCGACCTCGCCGGTTTCGTCGCCGCCACCTGGCTGCGCGGAGTCAAGGTCATCCACATGCCCACCAGCCTTCTCGGCATGGTGGACGCCGCCGTCGGCGGGAAAACCGGCATCAACACCGCAGAAGGCAAAAACCTGGTGGGCGCCTTCCACCCGCCGGCCGGGGTCCTCGCGGACCTCGACACCCTGGACACGCTGCCGAAGAACGAGATCATCTCCGGCATGGCCGAGGTCATCAAATGCGGGTTCATTGCCGATCCCGCCATCCTCGACCTGATCGAGAAGGACCCGGCGGCGGTCTCCGATCCCCGCTCCGATGTCCTCCGGGAACTGATCGAACGGGCCATCACGGTCAAGGCCCGGGTGGTCTCCGAGGACCTGAAAGAAACCGGGCAGCGCGAGATCCTGAACTACGGCCACACCCTGGGGCACGCGATCGAACTGGCCGAACGCTACTCGTGGCGCCACGGGGCCGCCGTCTCGGTGGGCATGATGTTCGCCGCGGAGCTCGCCCGCAGCGTGGGACGCCTCAGCGACGCCGACGCCGACAGGCACCGCACCATCCTCGAGAGCCTCGGCCTGCCCATCACCTACCGGCGTGACCGCTGGCAGGCGCTGCTCGACGGAATGCGGCGGGACAAAAAGTCCCGCGGCGACCTGCTGCGCTTCGTTGTGCTCGACGGCGTCGGCCGCCCCGGCATCCTCGACGTGCCGGACACCTCGCTGCTTTTCGCGGCCTACCAGGAAATCGCGTCCTGATGATCAGCGACAACGGCGGCACCACCGAATGGCCCGACGGCGGGTTCCCCGGCATCCGGATCAACCCTGAAACACTGATGCCGCAGGTGGTCAACGAGGACGCGTGCGCCGAAGCCCTGGCCCGGTCCACGGACCCGACGGACCTGATCTTCGTCCGCCTGGTTGAGGGGCACCCGGGCGAGGCCGCGGAGCTGCTGGCAGAGGCGCGGTACAAGGACCCGGACTCCTTCCGGCTCCGGATGTTCGAGGCCGAGGTCCTGCGCGTTTCGCACCGCTTCGACCGCGCCGTTGAGCTCTACCGGCAACTGCTTCCGGAAGCCCAGGGGACCCCGGAGGAGGCCGTCGTCCGGCAGCACCTGGGCCGTTCGCACTTCGCAGCCGGCCACGCCGCCGCCGCCGTCGAGTCCTTCGCCAGAGCGCTCGACCTGCGGGTGGCGGGCTCAGCGGACGCGGCCCTGATCTACTCCTCGACGGTGGCGCTGCAGCGGGCCCGGGACGTGCTCGACCTGGYCTGCTAGGGGACCGTACGGCAGCCTGCCGGCAAAACCGGTAGAATGGTTTTTGGATTTTTGATAAATACGCGCTGGCGGGCCGATTGGCGTGCCCGCCYGGCATAGGCGGCTGGTGGCTAGAACCAGTCCACGAAGAAACCTGAGGATACTGTGGCAACCACGAACGACATCAAGAACGGAACCGTGCTCAAGCTCGAGGGCCAGCTGTGGAACATCATCGAGTTCCAGCACGTCAAGCCCGGCAAGGGTGGCGCGTTCGTCCGCACCAAGATGCGCAACGTGATGTCCGGCAAGGTCGTCGACAAGACCTTCAACGCCGGACTCAAGATTGAGACCGCAACGGTTGACCGCCGCGACTACCAGTACCTGTACCAGGACGGCGCCGACTTCGTGTTCATGGACACCTCGGACTTCGACCAGCTCACTGTTTCCGCCGCGACCGTGGGCGATGCCACCAACTTCATGC
>NZ_JBFTNO010000203.1:0-5679 GCF_056397525.1 Arthrobacter sp. 05L45_2
TCCGTGTGCACTCGACGCGTCTGGGCGTCGAACCGGCGCGGAACCGTCGAAACGGGCGAGGCGCGGAGGCCGCAGCGCCGGGGACCTCAGAGGCGGGTGATCTGCGTCAGGTAGCCGAAGTACTTCGCGCCGACCGGGCGGAGGGGGTCACCCCCGAAGCCGAAGTCCGGGTGCCGGGTGTTGTACGACTCGGCGCTGTCCAGGAACTGCTGGGTGACCTCCGCGCCCGACCCCTGGCAGGCGCCCTCGCTGATACACAATGCCATGGCGCCGGCCACCGCGGGGCTGGAGAAGCTGGTGCCGTGGTTCACGCCATAGCCGCCGCCCCGGACGGTGGACAGGATGCAGACCCCCGGAGCCGCGACGGTGTGCTCCCTGTCCCGCTGGCTGACGGCGAAGTTGGAGAACACCGCCGGCTGGTCGTCGCGCTGGCCGATGGTCCGCCAGTTGTCGTGGCCGCAGAGGCTCGGCGCGAGCCCGTTGGGTTTCCCGTCGAAGTCGGCCATGGCGGTCGCGGTCAACACCTCGTGGTAGGCCGCGGGGACCGTGCCGGCGAGGTTGGTGGCCGAGTTGCCGGCGGCGACGGCGTAGGCCACTCCGGCCCGCACCGACCGGCAGATCGCGTAGTGCATGGGATCGGTGCCCTTGCCACAGTTAGGGGTGTCCGAGCCCGGGCCGCCGATACTGATGTTGGCGACGTCGATGTCGTTGCTGGGGTCGTCGTCCTTGTGTGTTGAGGTGACCCAGTCGATGGCGCAGATCAGGCTCGCTTCGGTGATCGCGCCGCCGGGGGAAACAACCCGGACAGACCAGAGCGGGGTGCCCGGCGCCGTGCCGATGATGCCCGTGCCGTTGTTGCGGGCACCGATGACGCCTGCCACCGACGTTCCGTGGCCCAGCACGTCAACCGGTGTTTCCTCGACGGGCTGCCCGGAGCTGCAGTCGATGCCGCCCTGGACGTTCAGGTCCGGGTGGTTGCCGTCGATGCCGCTGTCGATGACGGCGACGTTGACGGCGTTATCGTTCCCGGTGCCGGCGCGGACCGCATCCTTTGCCGCGTCCGGATCGCCGCCAATCCGCTGCCACCACAGCGGCGCCACCTCGGTGTTGGGTGTCGCGGGCTCTTCGGGCTCCTGGAAGTGGCGGGAGAGCGTCACGAAGTCGACGCTGGGATCGGTGGCGAGCCGGTTGGCCTGGGACGCCGTCATGGTTCCGGCGTAGCCGCTGACCGCGCTGCGATAGACGTTGGACGCGTGGAAACCGAATTTTCCCTGCTGGGCGGCGGCAACTGCTCCGGCGTCGCCCGTGCCGTCTTTGAGGACGACGATGTAGCTTTGCGCCGGCTCCGCGGCGGAGGCCGGTGCTGCGGCGGCGAGGCCGCCGCCTGCAACCAGCGCCACCGCGGCCAGCCCGCCGACCCACTGCCGCCGCGTTATGTCCGGCGGGGCGGCGGCGGTTCCGCGCCGGGGCCGGCGCCGGCCGGCGCCCACGAATGTCCAGTGCGCGTGCGGAATAAGATTGCGGACGGTGGTTAACATCGTGGCCTCCCATTAAGCATGATGCTTTTCGAGTGCCCCCCGTCCATATGGTAGGCCCTGCGGCGCGGAATAATCAGGGCCAATCGGAGACCGGCGCCGGCGTCGTCCTCCCGTCCGCGGCCCTATCCGGGTACCGACCCGCCCAGATTCCGGTACTTCAGGAGCCGGCGAGCGAGCAGTTCCTCCACGCCTGTGGCCGCAACCAGGGACAGCTCGTACTCGATGGCCCGCCCCATCCGCCGGCAGAACTCCCTTGCCTCCAGCGCCGCATCCGGGCGTTCGTCGACAATGTGCTCAATGAGCCCGTTGGCGTGCAGGGCGGAGACGTTGACGCCTTGCGACGCGGACATGGCCGGCGCGAATTCCGTGCTCCGGTGCATGATGGCGCTGGCACCCTCGGGCGGCAACGGCGAGAGCCAGGCGTGCTGCGCGGCGACGGTCCGGTCCGCCGGGAGCAGGGCCAGTGCGCCGCCGCCGGCCCCCTGCCCCAGCAGCACCGAGACCGACGGCGACTGCAACCCGATCAGGTCATGCAGCGACCGCGCGATTTCACCGGCCAGCCCGCCTTCCTCGGCTTCCTTGGACAGCGCGGCCCCGCCGGTGTCGATCACCGTCAGCAGGGGCAGGCCGAGCTCTTCCGCGAGCCGCATGCCGCGCCGGGCCTCGCGGAGGGAGGCCGGGCCCATGGCGGTCTGCTGCGACGGCCGGGGCCGGGTGTGGCCCAGCACTACACACGACTGGCCGCCGAAACGGGCCAGGGCCAGCAGCAGCCCGGGGTCCTTTTCGCCCTGGCCCGTCCCGTTGAGCGGCAGCACATCGAGCGCCCCGTAGGCCAGAAGCTGGCGCAGATCCGGCCGCCGCGGGTTGCGTGAAATCCCGATCGAGGTCCAGGCCTCAACCCCCGACGGCGCCGTCTCGAGGGTCTGCGGCGGCAGGATGGGGGCCTTGGCGTCGGCCAGAAGGATGTTCAGGGCGCGGTGGACGACATCGGGCAGCTGCTCCGGGGGGACCACCGCGTCCACGAGTCCCTTGTCGAAGAGGTTCTCCGCGACCTGGACATTGTCCGGGAAGGGCCGCCCGTACAGCGCTTCGTAGACCCGCGGGCCGAGGAAGCCCAGGAGCGCACCCGGTTCGGCAACGGTGATGTGGCCGAGCGAACCCCACGAGGCCATMACGCCGCCGGTGGTGGGGTGGCGCAGRTASACSAGGTAGGGRARSCCKGCCTGCCGGTGKGCGCGSACGGCGGCSGWGATCTTSAYCATCGACAGGAACGCCAGGGTGCCTTCCTGCATTCTGGTGCCGCCGGAGGCCGGCCCGGCCAGGAGCGGCAGGCCCTCGGCTGTGGCCCGCTCGACGGCGCGCACGATCCGTTCCGCGGCGGCTGCTCCGATGGAACCCGCCAGGAACCGGAATTCGCTGACGATCACCGCGACCCGCCGGCCGCGGATCAGCCCCTCGCCGGTCAGCACGGATTCGTCGACGCCGGACTTTTCGCGGGCGGCGGCAAGCTCGGCCGCGTAGGCGGGGTCCGGATCCGGATCCCGCACCGGGGCGTCCCAACTGAGGTACGAACCCGTGTCCAGTACCGTGGTGATGAGTTCGGCGGCGTCGAGGTGGCGGACCTTCTGGCCGGTCAGCACCTCAGGCACCCGGCCCGACGGACGTGCCGGGCGCGGACGTGCCGGCCGCGGACGTGCGGTCCGGTTCCAGCCAGCGCCGGATCTGGTCCCCGTCCTGGTCCAGGAGCGGCGGCGCGGTGTGGGACCTCAGGGTGGTTTCGTGGGCATCGCCCTGGCTGAAGAACCTCAGCGGGGGGCCGGGAAGGCTGATTGTCCCCAGGATTTTGTGCTCGACGTCGACCACCAGGCCCTGCGAGTGGACCTGCTCCCATTCGTACACCTCTTCAAGGTTCCGGACCTTGCCCGCCGGGATGCCGACCTCGTTGAGCTTGGCGAGCAGCGGTTCGGCCTCGTACCCGGCGAACGCATCCTCCACCGCCTCGATCACTTTCTCCCGGTTGCGGACCCGGTGGGCGTTGGAGGCGAACTCCGGGCGGTCGGTGTCGATCCCGAACGCCGTGGCGAACGCATGCCAGAGCTTCTCGCTGCCCACACTGATCTGCACCTTCCCCTGCCGGCAGTGGAACAGGCCGTACGGCGCGATCGAGGGGTGATGGTTTCCCTGGGCCTGCGGCAGATCCCCGGCCACGGTTTGCCGGGTGCCCTGGAACGCGTGCACTCCGATCAAGGCCGAGAGCAGGGAGGTCCGGACCACCTGGCCCTTGCCGGTGCGCTCGCGTTCCAGCAAGGCCGCGAGGGCGCCATAAGCGCCGTACATCCCCGAGAGCAGGTCCGCGATGGGCACCCCGACGCGCTGCGGATCGTCCGGCCCGGCACCGGTGAGCGACATCAGCCCGGCTTCGCCCTGGAGGATCTGGTCGTAGCCGCTGCGGGAGGCTTCGGGCCCGTCGTGCCCGAAGCCGGTGATGGAGAGGATCACGAGTTTCGGATTCAACGCGTGCATCTCCGCGGTGGCGAAGCCCAGCCGGTCCAGGACGCCGGGACGGAAGTTTTCCACCACGACGTCGGCCCGCTCCAGCAGTTCCCGCAAAACCTGCCGGCCGCCGTCGTCCTTCAGATCCAGGGCGATGGACTCCTTGTTGCGGTTGCACGAGAGGAAATACGTCGCCTGCGGGTCATCCTCGGGGCCGACGAAAGGCGGGCCCCAGCCGCGGGTGTCGTCCCCGCCGCCCGGGTTCTCGACCTTGATCACCCTGGCGCCGAGATCGCCCAGCATCATGCCCGCGTGCGGGCCGGCGAGGGCGCGRCTGAGGTCCACGACGACGTAGCCGGACAGCGGGCCGTCGTTCTGGGGGTGGGAATCGTTGCTCATGGTTGGGTCCTTTGTGTTGCAGTTCCAGCGGATGCGGTGGCGGCCGACGTCGGCCGGCGGGAGGGCTACAGCCAGCCGGGGACCACCATGACGAGCCAGGCGACGGCCGGACCAGCGGCGACGACGATGCCGCTGTAGGCCAGGATCTGCTTGTAGAACTTGTCCTTGTCCACGTCCTCCGGGGCGTTGGCCAGGACCAGGGCGCCGTTGGTGGAGAACGGCGAGACGTCAACGATCGTGGAGGACACGGCCAGTGCGGCGATGACGCCGACAGCTCCGATTTCGCCGCTGGCCAGGAACGGCACCGCCAAGGGAATCAGCGCGGCGAGGATGGCCGTGGAGGATGCGAAGGCCGAGACGATGCCGCCGATGTAGCAGATCAGCAGGGCCGCGAGAAGCGGCATACCGAGGCCGGCGACGCTGCTGGAGACGAACTTGATGGTGCCGGCCTCTTCGAGGACGCCGACGAAGGTCAGCATGCCGCAGATGAGCAGGACGGTGGACCAGCTGATCTTGTTCACTGCACCCTTCTGGGCCTCCGGGGAGACCAGGGCCAGGATGATGGYGATGGTGATGGAGACGAATCCGACGTCCACCTTGAATCCGAGGGAGATCACGGCCAGGGCGATCAGGCCGGCGACGGTGACGAGCTGGGCGATGGTGGCGCGGGCGCCCCCGGTGGTGGCGTCGCCGTCGGACGCTGAGGCGGCACTGCCCTTGGCGGAGACGCTGGAGGAGGAGATGTCCGATCCGGAGCCCTGCAGGGTGACGCCGGCCGCGCGGGAACCGACGCTGACCTTCATGCGGGTTTCGGCAGCCTGTTCGATCAGCCGGCCGGTCTTGGAGGAGAGCAGCTTGTTGCCGCCGAGGACGATGAACAGCACCAGGGCGATGACGAGGTTGAAGAAGAAGCTGGCCAGGAAGATGGCCATCGGGCTCGCTGCGAGTTCGGTTTTGGCGATGATGCCGTTGACCGTCACGCCGTAGACGGCGATCGGGGAGAAGCCGCCGGCCTGCGCGCCATGGATCACCATCATGCCCATCATGAGCGGGTTGATCTTGTGCTTCGCGGCGAAGCTCAGGGCGATCGGGGCGATGATGGCGACGGCGGCCGGTGAGAGGGCGCCGACTGACGTGATGAGCGCGGTGATGGCGAACATGACCCAGGGGATGAGGGCGACCTTGCTGCCCACGAGGCGCACCGCGCCGCGGACCAGGAGGTCGATGGTGCCGTTGTTCTGGGCTATGG
>NZ_JBFTNO010000204.1:0-5664 GCF_056397525.1 Arthrobacter sp. 05L45_2
TTCAGTTCAGGCGCAGCAGGATTCCGGGCACGGCGTCGATCAGCAACTCAATGAAGACGAAGACGAACTCCAGGGTGATGAACGCACTGGAGCGCCTGAAGGCCTCTTCTTCGATGATGGGGAGTGCCATCAGCAGGCCGAGCACGGGAATGCCGAGGGTGAGGAGGGCCCCTGCCACCGGATTCGTGCGCAGGGTGGAGAAGGCCGGGGTCAGGAACGTCGAGAAGAGGGCAAGCCCCAGCAGCGGGGCCGCCAGGGAGTTGCTCAGGAACCGGACCGCCCGGTGTGCCAGCACGGCGTCCAGGCGCCGGACGCCGTCGTCCCGAAGTGCCATGCGGGCCAGCGAAATCGGCTTGCCCAGCCCGATCAGGAGCGGCACCACGAACAGCATCAGGGTGATCTTCAGTGTGAAGGCCCAACGGAGCTGGGAACCGTACACACCGGGAAATCCGCAGGTCAGCAGCGCGAACGAGCCAAGGCCCAACGCGTAGAAGGCCACGGTCCGCCAGATCGGCCACCGGCTGCCATGTCTTGCCGCGGCCCGGAGTGCGAGCGCGTACAGCCCGCCGAAGGCCACCATGATGGCGAGGGCGGTCCAGTCAATCTGCCAGGCAGTGATGACGACGTCGAGAGGAGGCACGGGGTCAGGATAACGGTGGTTCCTAGGATTTTGCCGGGCCGGGTTCCGGCGGCGGGCTGCCCGGGCCACCCCGGCCTTCCTGGACCTCGGGCGGCACGGTTGCTGAGGGGCCGCCGATCCCGTAGAAGCCCGGCGGAGGCGGCTGGTATGGCCCATGGTCACCAGCCGGGCCCGAAGGCGGCCCGGGAGGCGGCCCGGCCGGTGGCCAGGGTGTCGGAACGGGGTGCGGGTCGCCCGGGTCCGTCGGCCCCATATCCAGGTGGAACGGCGGGTACTCGTCACGCATCAGCGCCACATAGGTGATGACCCGGTAGATCCAGCGGTTCAGGCCCATCAGGAGGTCGAACAACCCCCGCCAGTACTGGCCGGTGAACAGCAGGATGACGCCCGCTATCAGCACCAGCAAACCGATCAGCGAGATGCCGGCGTTTTGCCGGACCCACTCCCCGTCGGCCCAGTACCCGTCGCGGCCGCCCCAGCTGCGGGTCGTTCCGGTGAGGACGGCCACGATGAGCAGATGCGGGATGGCGAGCAGCCAGGACTTGACCAGCACCAGGCCATGGGAGAGCTTCTCCGGGTAGTCGACGTCGAAATCCGCGGGGTAGTCGGTCCGTGCCAGCGTGAACGGCGGGTATCGGTCCGTGCCGATCGCCGCATAGGAGTAGAACGCCACCCGCCAGCTCCAGCGGATCACCCCGACATTGAAGTTGAACAGCGAGCGCGGATACCGGCCGGTGAAGAGAATCGCGAAGCCGGCCACAATCGTTGTGACCACCAGGGCGAACCAGAGGAAGAACAGCACGATGTAGTGCGGGATGGCCAGGAACCACTTGACCAGCCACAGCCAGCGTGACAGCTGTGGATCCAGGTAGCCGCTGAGCCGCGAGGGGTAGACGTAACTGCCGGGCGGCGCGCCGGCGGGCACCGGACCGGCCGGATATGCGCCGGCGGAGTGCTGCTGGCCCGGGTACGGAACGGCGTACGGCGGCCCCGGTGGCGGCCCAGGGTACGGCTGCTGGCCCGGTCCGTGCGGCGGCCCGGCGCGGCCCAGCCCCGCCGCGCCCGCAACAATCAGGGGGACACCCACGGCCAGGAGCACAATGCCGCCGATCAGGAGGCCCAGGAAGACCGGCCACAGGAGGTCCGACCTGGCGCCCCCGCGGAGATCGACCGCGACGGGGCTGGTTGAGTCGGCGTTCATCACCACAACGGCCCAGTTTCCCGAGCGCAGGTCCCACGTGAGTTCCTGGCTGCCGGCGCCGGTGGCGGACGCGGACCAGAACTTCTGGTCGGCCGGGCGGGCGGGCGGCTTGGTGCCCTCAACGTCACGGTACTCGGCCCGGAAGGGCGAAAAGCGGACCTCGGTGAGCTCCGTGTGCTTGACCCCGTTGAGGTACGCCGCGACGTCGGCCTGGGGTCCGATCCCGATGAAGATCCGCTGGGCGGAGTCCGCGGCCGAACCGCGGAGCATCAGGCTGCCGGCCATAGCAGCCGGGTCGACGCCGGTCGGTCCGGGCCCGGTCATAACGTTCAGCCGCGGGGACGTGAGGGCGTACGAATCCACCGTGTACCGCTCGGACGGCGTGGTGAAGTACCCGCCGTCGCGCTGCTGGTAGTTGGCCCAGCCGGTGAAGCCGGCGCCGGCAAGCATCCCCAGGCCCAGCAACGCGGCAAGCGTCCCGAGCACCAGCATGACTATCCGGCCGGGTTTCATGACCGTTCCAGCGCCTCGAGCAAAGACTTGCCCCACCGTGAGGCTTTCTCCAGTTCACCGGGACGCAGTGGCCCCTCGCTCCCTTGCACGAAGAACGGCATGGGCTCGGAAATGATGTCCGCGCCATTGTCGCGGAGGGTGTGCGCCATCTTCTTGGCCGCGTCGCCGTGGACGAACATCCGGATGCGGGTATCGAACGCGGCGGCTTTGACGCCCGCCAGCTGGCCGTTTCCGAGCGTCGAGAGCAGCGCGGTGATCTTCGGCGTCGGACGCCATCCGTTGATGGGGCTTCCAACCACCAGCAGGTCCCCGGCGGCGAGGTCGCCCGGGTGGAATTCGCTGACGGAGACGGTGGTGGCCTCGAGTCCCCCGAGCGAGCCGGCGACGGCCTCCGCCACGGATTTGGTGTTGCCAAAGGCCGAGTCGTAGACAACATGGGCTTTCATGCGCTGATCACCACTTTCAGGGCCTTGGTCTCGGCGGCACGGGCGAAAGTGTCGTAGGCGTCCATGAACTGGTCGAAGCCGAACCTGTGGGTGGCGAACTTCTCGGCCGGCACCTTCTTCTGCGCCACGAGCTTGAGCAGCATCGGGGTGGTGTTGGCGTTCACCAGGCCCATGCTGATGTTGATGTTCTGGATCCAGAGGTTCTCCACGTGCAGTTCCACCGGCTTGCCGTGGACCCCCACGTTGGCCACGTTCCCGCCGGGCCGCACGATCGCGGTGCACATGTCGAAGGTGRCCGGGATGCCGACGGCCTCGATGGCCACATCCACGCCCTGGCCGTCGGTGAGCGCGAGGACCTGGTCCTTCCAGTCGGCGTCGCCGGACAGCACCACGTTGGTGGCGCCGAACTCACGGGACTTTTCCAACCGGTTGGAGTCAAGGTCGACGGCGATGATGGTGGCGGCACCGTAGAGGCCGGCCGTGGCGACCGCGGCGAGCCCGACCGGGCCGGTCCCGATCACGGCCACCGTGTCTCCCGGCTTGACCCGCCCGTACTGCACCCCGATCTCGAACCCGGTAGGCAGGATGTCGGAGAGCATCACGGCCTGCTCGTCGCTGACGCCCTCGGGCAGCAGGTGGAGTGAGTTCTCGGCGTACGGGATACGGACATACTCCGCCTGGGTGCCATCGATCAGGTGGCCGAACACCCAGCCGATCCCGGACTGCCCCTCCTCACCCATGCAGTGCGAGTACAGCCCGGTCTTACAGTTGGCGCAGTGCCCGCAGGACTTGATGCACGAAATGATGACGCGATCGCCCACTTTGAGGGCGGTCACGGACTGGCCGACCTCGGTGATGGTTCCGACGCCTTCATGGCCGAGGATCCGTCCCTTGGTCACAGCGGGCACGTCCCCCTTGAGGATGTGCAGGTCAGTGCCGCAGATGGTGGTGGTATCCACCTTGACGATCACGTCGCTGGGGTTCTGGATCTCCGGATCAGGGACGTCAGTCCAGGATTTTTGGCCGGGGCCGCCGTACACGAGGGCTTTCATGCAAGCTCCTTGGTTCTGAGAATGACCGGCGGATCGACGATCCGCAGGCGGCACGGGGTGACGGACGCATCGATCCCGGAGGAGACGATCGACTGCCGGGCGTGGTCGTGGAGTTCGTCGAAGGCCGCGGCAGTTACCCGCGCGTGGGCAAGATCCACCACGAGCTCATAACCGGACAGTTTGGCCGTGACCCGGCGGCATACGACGTAGAGGGCGCGGATGTTGGCCGTGGTGACGACGCCCCGCACCTCGACGCGGGCCAGTTCCGCGGAGGGGTCGATCCGGATGACTACCTTGATCCGGGGATCCCCGTGGGAGGGGTGCGCGTGGTAGGCCTTGGCGCGGCTGGCGGCGCTGACGTGGCGCAGCGGGCTCATGCGCTCTCAGCGCTCCCCCGCGGCCGCAACGTTGCGGCGGCACGCGAACTGGCGACTGCTGCGATTGCTTCGTGAATCGACATAGCGGCTGGTCTCCTGCCTTTCCTGCCCAAGCTGGAAAGTGCACTTGCCATTTCCTCACCCCAGGTCCTAGCGAGACCGCAACTGCCCCAATGTGGTTCATCCCCAATGGCCGTGCAGGAACCGCCCCAACTCCAGAATGACCTCGCCGCCAAGGACGGGCAAGGGGACGAAAGTCCCTTGCAGGGCGCGGAAATTGACGCCCTGTAACCCGTGTGCAGACAGTGGCCAAAGTGGCCGGAATTGCTGCGGCCACACCCCGGCCCTAGCCTGTTTCTATGCCGACCACCGCCACCTCTGCCGCCGCGTCCGCCCTTGTCCTGGCCTCGGTCCGGCAACCCGGCGAGGCGGCGCCCTCCGACATCTTTATTGCGGACGGAGTGGTCACCCGGATCGCGCCTGCCGGATCCTGGGAAGGGTCCGCAGGCGGTTCCGCGGCGGGTTCGCCGGCCAGCTTCGAGGTGGTCGACGCCGACGGTCGCTTCGTCGTTCCCGGACTGTGGGATGAACATGTCCATATGACCCAGTGGGCCCTGGCGACCGGCAGGATCGACCTATCCGGGGCCGCCTCGGCGGCAGAAGCGGCCGCCGTCGTGCGCTCGCGCCTGAACGGCACGACAGCTGCGGCGACGGACGGGGCGACGCTGGTGGGCGTCGGGTTCCGGGATGCCGTGTGGGCCGATGAGCCCAGTCTCGCGCTTCTGGACGCGGCGACTGCCGGCGTACCAACGGCCCTGATTAGCCATGACCTGCACTGCGTGTGGCTGAACAGCGCGGCCGCTTCGCGGTACGGGACGGCGGTCGGCGCGGACGGGCTGCTGCGCGAGGACCCCGCATTCGAACTCACCCGGGAACTCGGGCGCCTGCCTGACGACGCCGTGGACGCCCTGGTCCAAAAGGCCGGAGAGGCTGCAGCGGCACGGGGCATCGTGGGGATTGTCGACTTTGAGATGGTCTGGAACCGGGATCCGTGGCTCCGGCGGATGGCGGCGGGCTTCGACTGCCTCCGGGTGGATGCCGCGGTCTACCCCCACGACTTGGAGCGTGCCGTCGGCGACGGCATGCGGACCGGCCAGTTGCTCCCCGGTGCCGGCGGGCTGCTGCGCGTCGGCCCGCTGAAGGTCCTGATCGACGGGTCGCTCAACACGCGCACGGCGTACTGCGTCGACCCCTATCCCCACGGTGGCCGCGGCCTGCTGACGGTCACCGAACAGGACCTGATCCGGCTGCTTGCCAGGGCGGGCGAGACCGGATTTGTCCCGGCAGTGCATGCGATCGGCGACGGCGCCAACGAGGTGGCGCTGAACGCCTTCGCGGCGGCCGGCGTCAGCGGCCGGATTGAGCATGCCCAGTT
>NZ_JBFTNO010000205.1:0-5660 GCF_056397525.1 Arthrobacter sp. 05L45_2
TAACAATCCATGCGCAGGCGAAGGCAGTGAGGGCTGAGACGACGATCAGGACCAGGGCCGGACCAATCAGCGTCCGGGGCTGGGGGCGGGTCACAACAATTACTTGTTCGCCCGGGAGGAGCTCTTTACGCATAGCCGCTTTCGCCGGCGGCCTCGCCGGGCGGGGTCCAGGGGCGCAGGTGTACGACGTCGCCGGCGGTCACCACGTGCTCGTGCCCGGCGGCGTCGACCACCAGCAGGGATCCGTATTCATCCAGCCGGCTGGCATGGCCGATGATCTCGTGGTCGCCGGGGAGCTGGGCGCGCACCTGCTTGCCGAGGGTCGTCAGGACGTGCTCCACGCGCTTGTGCAGCGAGGGGCCGCCGGCCATCCCGGCGGCGGGGTCGCCATCGGCGTTGCAGAAGCTGCGGTACAGCGTGGCGAAGCGGGACAGGTAGCTCTTGAGCAGGACGGTCCGGTCCACGGTGGCGGGGCCCTCGAGCAGCACCGAGGTGGCGGTGGGGACCGGGAGTTCTGCCGCCGTCAGGGTGACGTTCAGGCCGGTGCCAAGGATGACAGGGGGCACGGCGCCGTCGCCCATGGGGCCCAGCTGGGCGAGGATGCCGGCGATCTTCTTGCCGCGGACCAGCACATCATTGGGCCACTTGAGTTCGGCCGGAATCCCGGCGGTCTCCAGCAGCGCCTCCCGCAGCGCGAGGGCCGCGAGCAGCGACAGCCATGAGTACGTCTGGGTGGGCAAGGGCCTGCCCTCGGCGTTGACAGGCCGGAGCACGATCGAGACGGAGATGGAGCTGCGGGCCGGCGCTTCCCACTGCCGGTCCAGACGGCCCCGGGCGGCGGTCTGGAATTCGGCGGTGAGCACGGACAGGTCCGGCCAGGCATTGGGATCGACACTCACGCCGCGCAGCAGGTCCGCGTTGGTGGAGCCGGTGGATTCGACGACGGTCAGTTGCGCAATACCGTTCGCGGACAGGAAGGCGGCATCGCCCAGGGCGCCCTGGTCCAGGGGCGGACGGTCCGGTGACTCCTGTGCGTCTTCCATGCTTGAATCCTACCGAGTAACCGCCTGGAGGGCGCCTGGCCAGGCACCGCAGAGCCTCTTAAAGGTGCGAACCCGCCGGAAACTCAGAGGAAAATGTCAGGTACCAGCCGGTCCTCGGGCGCACCAAGGCTGTACGGCGCGAAGTCGGTGACCCCGGCCGCGGCCAGGACCTCCTCGTCGGTGTAGAAATTCCCGCTCCAGCTCCCGGAGGCCGGAATCGCGTTGCCGGCCGTGAGGATGGCGTGGGCAGCGTCGGCCATGATCTGCGGACCGCGGGCGCCGCGGACGATCTGCTCGCCGCCGGGCATATTGCGGATCGCGGCGGTGTCGATCAGGGTGCACGGCCACAGCGAATTCACGCTGATCCCGTCCACCTTCAACTCCTCGGCCAGGCCCAGGGTGGTCAGGCTCATGCCGTACTTGGCCATGGTGTACGCCAGGTGCAGGCCGGCCCACTTGGGGTCAAGGTTCAGCGGCGGGGACAGGGTGAGGATCTGCCCKGCGGTGGATTCGCGCAGCGCCGGCAGGGCGAGCTTGCAGAGGAGGAACGTGCCGCGGACGTTGATGTCCTGCATCAGGTCATACCGCTTCATGTCCAGGCCGTCGGTTTTGGAGAGGTCGATCGCGGAGGCGTTGTTGATGACAATGTCGATCCCGCCGAAACGCTCGACGGCGGACGCCACCGCGCCGGCGACGTCGGCGTCGTTGCGGACATCGCCCACCAGCGGCAGCGCCTGGCCCCCGGCGGCCTCAATCGCCTCGGCCGCGGAGTACACCGTGCCTTCGAGCTTGGCATGCGGCTGCCCGGTCTTGGCCAGGAGCACAATGTTCGCGCCGTCGCGGGCGGCCCGGGTGGCGATCGCCAGGCCGATTCCCCGGCTGCCGCCGGACATCAGGATGGTGCGGCCCGCCAGGGAGCCGGTGGCCTGGTAGGGTCCCTGCGGGCCCGGGTGCTGGGTGCTGTCCGAAGCGTCGTTGCTTGAAGTCATACGCACACTCTAGCCGATGTTACCGGCCAGTAACATAGTGGATTCCCGGGTGGCCGGGCCACAGTTGGGGCGCCGACGCCGGCGGAAGCGGACCAGCCCGGACTCCCGCGGAATGCGGGGGTGCGGCGGGACGTCGAGGGAAAATTGTAGGTTTTCTACAGCGGCTTGGACCAAAACCGTCATTAGACTTGCCAGCACGGCCAGGTTTTTGTGTGGAATCCACTTAAGCGCGGCCGCCGAGCACCAGCACAGAGTACAACCGCTAGAACAACAGAGCCGGAGACACTTGATGAGCCACGATCTGACCACGACCGCGGGAAAGATTGCCGATTTCCGCGACCGCCAGGCCCGTGCCGAGCAGCCCTCCGGCCCGGAAGCGGTCGCGAAACAGCACGCCCGCGGCAAGAACACTGCCCGCGAGCGCATCGACCTCCTCCTCGACGCCGGTTCCTTCGTGGAACTGGACGCCCTCGCCGTGCACCGCTCCACGGCGTTCGGTATGGAGAAGAAGAAGCCGCTGGGTGACGGCCTCGTGTCTGGCTACGGCACTGTCGATGGCCGGCCCGTGGCGGTCTACAGCCAGGACTTCTCCGTGTACGGCGGCTCCCTGAGCCAGGTCAACGGCGAGAAGATCGTCAAGGTCCAGGAGTTCGCGCTCCGCAACGGCTGCCCCGTGGTGGGCATCCTCGACGGCGGCGGCGCCCGCATCCAGGAAGGCGTGGCATCCCTCGCCATGTTCGCGGACATCTTCCGCAACAACGTCCACGCGTCCGGCGTCGTCCCGCAGATCTCGCTCATCATGGGCCCCTCCGCCGGCGGCGCGGCCTACTCCCCCGCCCTGACCGACTACGTGGTCATGGTGGACAAGACCTCGCACATGTTCATCACCGGTCCGGACGTCATCAAGACCGTCACCGGCGAGGACGTGGACATGGAGACCCTCGGCGGCGCACGGCAGCACAACGCCAACACCGGCACGTCCACCTACCTCGCCGCCGATGAGGCGGACGCCGTCGAGTTCGTCCGCGAACTGCTGGACTTCCTGCCGTCCAACAACCTCGCCGAAGCTCCGGTGCTCGAGCACAGCCAGCAGCCGGAGACCGACGACGACGACCTCGCCCTGGATACCCTCATCCCGGACTCCGCGAACCAGCCCTACGACATGCGCAAGGTGATCGAGCAGATCGTCGACGACGGGCACTTCCTGGAGATGCAGTCGCTGTACGCGCCGAATGTCATGATCGGCTACGGCCGCGTCGAGGGCCACACGGTCGGCATCGTCGCCAACCAGCCCATGCAGTTCGCCGGCACGCTGGACATTGCCGCGTCGGAGAAGGCCGCCCGGTTCGTGCGGCACTGCGACGCGTTCAACATCCCGATCATCACCCTCGTGGACGTTCCGGGCTTCCTGCCGGGCAAGGACCAGGAGTTCCAGGGCATCATCCGCCGCGGCGCCAAGCTCCTCTACGCCTACGCCGAGGCCACGGTTCCCAAGCTGACCGTCATCACGCGCAAGGCCTACGGCGGGGCGTACATCGTGATGGGGTCCAAGAAGCTCGGCGCCGACCTCAACCTGGCCTGGCCCACCGCGCAGATCGGCGTGATGGGCGCCCAGGGCGCGGTGAACATCCTGTACCGCCGCGAGCTGGCCGCCGTCGCCGAGGCCGGCGGCGACGTTGAGGCCAAGCGTGCCGAGGTCATCCAGCAGTACGAGGAGGAACTCCTCAACCCGTACCAGGCCGCCCAGCTCGGCTACGTCGACGCCGTCATCGCGCCGTCGGAAACCCGCCTGCAGATCATCAAAGGCCTGCGCGCCCTGCGCGACAAACGCGCCGGCCTGCCGGCCAAAAAGCACGGGAACATCCCGCTGTGACCGCCCCCGACAGCACCGGCGAACCCGGCCTGACGGCACCGGAGCAGCCGCTGCTCGCCATCGCGAAGGGCGAGCCGACGGCGGAGGAACTTGCGGCGCTGACCGCCGTCGTCCTCGCCCTCGGGAGCGGCGAGGCGGCGGCTGCGGAGAAGCCGACCGCGCGGCACTGGATCCGGCGGCAGCAGCTCCAGCTGGCACCGAAACCGGGCCCGGGTTCGTGGAAGCGCAGCCGCGGCTAAGAAAAGTTCAGTAACCCTTTCATAACTGGCCCGGTGCGGCTAGTCTCGATCGGGTGACTACCGAAACAAACCACAACACCTCCCCCGCCACCCCGGTGCCGTCGCGCCCGCAGACCGCGATCGACGGCGTTGCCGACGCGTTCACGGACACGCTGATCCGGCTTAACCCGAGTTTCGCCACCGAGCTGGGCCTGCCGGGCCACGAGACCGAGTACCCGGACTTCTCCCCGGCCGGACACGAGGAGTTCGCTGCCGCCGCGCGCGAGGCCCTCGCCGCGCTGGACGGCCTGGAGCCCGCGGACGACGTCGACGCCGTTACCCTCGATGCCATGCGGGAACGCCTGGGGCTGCAGCTGGAAATCCACGATTCGGGCTGGGACCTGGCCGACCTGAACAACATCGCCTCMCCCGCGCAGGAAATCCGGGCGATCTTTGACCTGATGCCGATGGACACGGCCGCGCAGTGGGACCACATTGCCGGCCGCGCCCACAACGTTCCGCCCGCGCTGGACGGCTACATCGTGTCCCTGCGTACGGCCCGGGACGCCGGCCGCGTCTCCGCGGCCCGGCAGGTGCGGATCGTCATCGAACAGACCACCAAGCACGCCGCCGACGACGGGTTCTTCGCCAAGCTGGCCGCCGAGGCAACCACCGCCGAGGGCCCGCTCCCCGAGGACGTGCAGGCCAAGCTCGACGCCGGTGCTGCCGCCGCCCGCGCTGCCTACGCCCGGCTCGCCGGCTTCCTGGAAGCCGAACTGCTGCCGRCCGCCCCGGAGAAGGACGCCGTCGGCCGCGAGCGCTACGCCCTGGCCTCGCGGTCCTTCCTCGGCGCCACCGTGGACCTGGAGGAGACGTATGCCTGGGGTGTCCAGGAGCTGGACCGCCTGATCGCCGAACAGGAGCGGGTCGCCAACCAGATCCGGCCGGGCGCCTCCATCGCGGAGGCCAAGGAAATCCTGGACAACGACCCCTCCCGCCAGCTCAAGGGCACCGACGCCCTCCGGGCCTGGATGCAGGAGCTCTCCGACAAGGCCGTCGCGGACCTCGCCGGCGTGCACTTTGACATCCCGGAGGCCATGAAGACCCTCGAGTGCAAGATCGCCCCCACCCAGGAAGGCGGCATCTACTACACCGGACCGTCGGACGACTTCAGCCGTCCGGGCCGCATGTGGTGGTCAGTCCCGCCGGGCGAGGACACCTTCACCACCTGGGCCGAGACCACCACGGTCTACCACGAGGGYGTTCCGGGCCACCACYTGCAGGTSGCCACSGCCACYTACCGCCGSGAGCTGCTGAACAAGTGGCGCCGSAACGTCTGCTGGACSTCCGGSCACGGSGAAGGCTGGGCMCTGTATGCGGAGAAGCTGATGCAGGAGCTTGGCTATTTGAAGGATCCGGGCGACCACATGGGCATGCTGGACATGCAGCGCATGCGGGCCGCCCGGGTGGTGTTCGACATCGGCGTGCACCTGGAGTTGGAGGTGCCCGAGCGTTGGGGGTCGGGACAATCCAGGAC
>NZ_JBFTNO010000206.1:0-9982 GCF_056397525.1 Arthrobacter sp. 05L45_2
AAACGGCCGGGGGAACAGCACCCGTCGCCCGCGTCCTGGGCTGGCACCGCCGCTTCTGGGCGGCCTTGGAAGGCACCGGCACGTCCCGCAACGGGTCTACGTATTACCTCATTCTCGGGTCCACCCTCGCGCTCACCGCCATCGGCATCATGATGGTGCTCTCCGCCTCGAGCGTGGAAGCCATCGCCGCGGGGGAGTCGCYGTACTCGGCCGCCCTCAAACAGGGACTCTTCGCGGCCATCGGCGTCTTCGTGATGCTGGTGCTCTCACGGGTGAACGTGGTGTGGCTTAAGCGCGTCGCGTGGCCGGCCATGATCCTGGCCGTCATCCTGCTTGGACTCGTCCTCCTGGTCGGGCGCAGCACCCTCGGCAACCAGAACTGGATCGACGTCGGCCCCTTCACGTTCCAGCCCTCCGAGGCGGCCAAGCTCGCGCTGGCCCTCTGGATGGCCACCGTGCTCAACCGCAAGGCCCGATACCTCAGCGAATGGCGGCACGTCCTGGTCCCGGTGGTCTTCCCCGGCGCCGCCGCCATCCTGGGCCTCATCCTCGCCGGTAACGACCTCGGCACTGCGATGATCGTCATGATCATCATGGCCGCCGGGCTGTTTTTCGYCGGGGTCCGCCTCTACCTGTTCGCCATCGCCGGAGCCGCCCTGTCGATCGGAACAGCCATCCTGGCCGTCACGAGCCCCAACCGCATGTGCCGCATCCTGTCCTGGACCGGACAGACCTGTGCCGACGGCTCCGACCTGAACTACCAGTCCACCAACGGACTCTACGGCCTCGCCTCCGGAGGCTGGTTCGGAGTCGGGCTGGGCCAAAGCCGGCAGAAATACAGCTGGATCCCGGAAGCCCACAACGACTTCATCTTCGCGATCATCGGCGAGGAGCTCGGCCTCATCGGCACCATCGTCGTCCTGGCCCTGTTCGCCGTCCTGGGCACCGCGATCTACCGGGTCGTTGTGGCCCAGCAGGACCTCTTCCACCGCGTCCTCGCCGGAACGATCATGGTGTGGCTGCTCGGCCAGGCCACCGTCAACATGGCCGTTGTCACTGGCCTGCTGCCCGTGATCGGGGTGCCCCTGCCGTTTATCTCCTACGGCGGCTCGGCGCTGCTCATGTCCCTGTGCGCCATCGGCGTAGTGTTATCCCTGGCCCGCGCCCAGATGGCTCCGACCATGCAACCGAAAAAGCTGATCAAGTTCGGGCCGGCCGGTTTCGCCACGGTTCTGCGCAAGCAGGCCGCCTCCCGACGGGCCGCCAAGCAACCGGCCCCAAAGGCCCCGGCTAAACCCCGTAGCCCGGGCCCGGCGTCCGGAACCCGGAACCCCGCCACTAAGAACCCCGCACGAAAGCGTACCTAGCCTCCCATGAAGACCGATTCGTCCCTGTCAGTCGTCCTCGCCGGCGGCGGTACCGCCGGGCATATCAGCCCGCTGCTCGCCATCGCGGGAGCCATCCGGGAGGTCCGGCCCGAGGCCCAGCTCCTGGCCGTCGGCACCCCCGGCGGGATGGAAGCCCGGCTTGTGCCGGCCGCAGGGCTGGAACTGGCCACCATCAGCAGGGTCCCCTTCCCACGTAAACCATCGATGGAACTGCTGCGACTGCCCGGAAAACTTGCCGGTGCCGTCCGGCAGGCCGGGGTCATCCTCGACGACGCCCGCGCGGATGTCCTGGTCGGGGTGGGCGGCTACGTCTGCACCCCGATGTACCTGGCCGCCCGGCGCCGCCGCATCCCGATCGTGGTGCACGAGGCGAACACCCGGGCAGGCCTCGCGAACCGCGTCGGCGCCCGGCTCAGCCACCACGTGGCCGTGGCCTTCGCCGCGACCAGGATCCCCGGGGCACGGCACGTCGGGATGCCGATGCGGCGGGAGATCTCCGGCCTGGACCGCACCGCCGCCCGTGAGGCCGCACGCACCGCCCTCGGACTGGACCAGCACAAGCCCACACTGATCGTCACCGGCGGGTCATCCGGCGCGCAAAGCATTAACCGCGCCATCGCCGCGTCCGTCTCCGCCCTGGCCGACGCCGGGATCCAGACGCTGCACATCACCGGCCGCGGCAAGACCGTCCACGACGCCGAGGGCAGGCCGTTGGCCGCACCCGGCTACCGCCAGGTCGAGTACGTGGACGGTATGGAACTGGTATACGCGGCCGCGGACCTGCTGCTGGCCCGCGCCGGCGCCGCCACCGTCTGCGAGGTCGCCGCCGTTGGCGTTCCCGCCGTCTTCGTCCCGCTCCCGATCGGCAACGGCGAGCAGGCGCTGAACGCCGCCGGGCTGGTGGACGCCGGCGCCGCCCTCCTGGTCGAGGACAGCGGCTTCGACGCCACGTGGATCGGCGAACACATCATCCCCCTCCTGCGCGACGGCGCCCGGCTCGCCGGAATGGCCGCGGCCGCAGAGAAGCTCGGTGTCCGGGACGCCGACAAACGGATGGCGGCCCTGGTCCTCGACGCGGCCCGCTCCACGCCCCGGACCTCACCGGGAACGGCCGGGACTGAACACGAACACTGAACACGAACACGAACACCAGCACCACTGAACACGAAGCAGCACTGAACAGCAGGCAGGAAGCGGTACAGCAATGACCCAGGCCCAGAACGGCACCCCGCCGACGGCGCACACCCAGGACTCGCTGGGACGTGTGCACTTCATCGGCATCGGCGGCGTCGGCATGTCCGCCGTGGCCCGCATTATGGTGGCCCGCGGTGTGCCGGTCAGCGGCTCGGATGCCAAAGACCTCCCGGTGATGGGCGAACTCGCCGCGGCCGGGGCACGGATTGCCGTCGGGTACGACGCGGCGCACCTGGGCGACGCGCAGACGGTGGTCGCCGGCTCGGCCATCCGCCCGGATAACCCCGAACTCGCCGCGGCCCGCGACGCCGGGCTCCCGGTGCTGCACCGCTCGGAGGCGCTGGCCGCCACGATGGCGCAGGACACGGCCGTCACAGTGGCCGGCACCCACGGGAAATCGACCACGACCTCGATGATCACGGTGCTCCTGCAGGGCGCCGGACTGGATCCGTCCTTCGCTATCGGCGCCAACGTCCCGGCGCTCGGCGTCAACGCCGCGTCCGGTACGTCCCCGGTGTTCATCGCCGAGGCCGACGAATCGGACGGCTCCTTCCTCAACTACCGCCCGCAGATCGCCGTGGTCACCAACGTCGAACCGGACCACCTGGACCACTACGGCACCGCCGAGGCCGTCTATGCCTCCTTTGACCGCTTCACGGAGCTGCTGCCCGCCGACGGGCTGCTGGTGGCCTGCGCCGACGACGCCGGCGCCCGTGCCCTGGCGCTGCGCACCCGGGAGCGGGGCACCACCCGCGTGGTCCTCTACGGGACCGCGCCGGATGCGGACGTGCTCCTGCACGACGGCGGCCCGGGCGACGTCCGGATCTCCACACCAGCCGGAAGCTTCGCCGTCGACCTCCAGGTGCCTGGCCGACACAACGCGCTGAACGCCGCCGCCGCCTTCGCCGTGGCGCTTGAGCTGGGCATCGCCCCGGCTGCCGCCGCCGGCGCGCTGGCCACTTTCTCCGGCGCCTCGCGCCGCTTTGAATACAAAGGCAGCGGGCGCGGCATCCGTGTCTACGACGACTACGCCCACCATCCCACCGAGGTGCGGGCAGCCCTCGCCGCGGCACGCTCCGTGGCCGGCGAACACCGGGTGCACGTGCTCTTCCAGCCCCACCTGTTCTCCCGGACCAGGGAGTTCGCGCACGAATTCGCGGAAGCACTCAATGCCGCCGACACCGCGCTGGTCCTGGACATCTACCCCGCCCGCGAAGATCCCATTCCYGGAGTGACCAGCCAGCTGATTGCCGATCACCTCAGCGCCGGCGGCCGGCTCGTTGCCGGCACGGATGCGGTCTCCGCCGTCGTCAACGCCGCAGCGCCGGGGGACATCATCCTCACAGCCGGCGCCGGCGACGTCACCGCGTATGGCCCGCGTATTGTCGAGGCCCTCACGGCGGAGGCACCGGGTGACTAGTTCGCGGCGGCCCGGCTACCCCTCAGGCCAGCGGGGACCGGACACCGGAGGGCCCCACACGGGACACGATGACGTCATCTCCGCCTCGAAAGCAGGACCGGACGTGGCGGCCACCGGCAACGGTGGCGGGAACACTCCGGGACCGCAGCGCGGCAATGTGCTGGCGTTCCCGGAACCGAGGGCCAAGCGGCGGCGCCGGATTGTGCTCACCACCGTCGGCGTGGTGGCCCTCCTGGTCGCCGCAATCGTGGCGGCGGCCCTGTATTCGCCGTGGCTCGCCGTGCGCACCGTGACTGTCGAAGGCAACCGGATGCTGACCACCCAAAAGGTCACGGCCGCCCTGGCGCCGCTGCAGGGGAAACCCCTGACACAGATCAGCGACGACGAGGTCACCGCGCTGCTGCGTCCGCTCGTGCAGGTCAAGGCCGTCACCACGCAGGCCCGGCCGCCCTACACACTTCAGGTCCGGATTACCGAGCGAGTTCCCGTGGCGCTGGTCAAGAAGGGGGATGCCTACCAGCTGGTCGATGTTGACGGCATCCAGCTCAGCACCACCAAGGACCCCGGTACGGTGAAGCTTCCGGTCATCGACGCCGGCCGCGGCGCTTTGGCCAAGGATCTCTTCCACGCCATCACGGCCGTCCTGGGGGCCCTGCCGCCGGATGTCCTGGCCCGGCTCTCCGACGCCTCCGCGAAGTCCGCCGACGCCGTCGAGCTCAAGCTCGTGGACGGGCAGACGATTGTGTGGGGCAACGCGGGGGACAAGGAACTGAAGGCGCGGGTGCTGGCGGCACTGCTCAAGGTCCCGGCAGATCCGAAAAACCCCGTGGCGATCTATGACGTCAGCGTGCCCAGGCACCCGGTAACCCGGTAGCCGGCGATTCCTTACATTCGGCCCTGCACGGGCGATAGTGCAAAAGGTGCCGGGCCGGAACATGGTCCGCCCCGCAGGGCGGCAAACAAGTACGGCAGCAGAAACAGAGCGGCATTTACCGGGTATTCCCGCGACACGCGGAGCCGGTTATTGAATGTCCTCGGCATAGGAAATAGCGTCACAACAAGAGTTACTTGACATAACTCTAACCTTCAACTCGAAGGTTAAGGTTCAGGTCTCAAGCCCAACTCCATCAGTTTTCGCAATAGAACACGAACAAGGGACACGTAACGTGGCAGCTCCGCAGAATTACTTGGCCGTCATCAAGGTCGTCGGCATCGGCGGCGGTGGCGTGAACGCAGTCAACCGAATGATCGAGGTCGGTCTTCGCGGCGTCGAATTCATCGCCATCAACACCGACGCGCAGGCGCTGCTGATGAGCGATGCCGACGTCAAGCTCGACGTCGGACGTGAGCTGACCCGCGGCCTGGGAGCCGGTGCGAATCCTGAGGTTGGCCGGCAGGCTGCCGAGGACCACGCCGACGAAATCGAAGAGGTCATCCGGGGCGCAGACATGGTCTTCGTGACCGCAGGCGAGGGCGGCGGCACCGGCACCGGCGGCGCGCCCGTCGTGGCCCGCATCGCGCGCTCCCTCGGCGCCCTGACCATCGGCGTCGTCACCCGCCCGTTCACCTTCGAAGGACGCCGCCGCGCCGGCTCCGCCGAAGCCGGCATCGACGCCCTGCGCGACGAGGTCGACACCCTGATCGCCGCGGAACTGGCCATCGCCTCGCCGCTGCTCGAAGCGTCCATCGATGGCGCCCACGGCGTCCTGCTCTCCATCCAGGGTGGCTCGGACCTCGGCCTGTTCGAAATCAACGAAGCCGCCCGCCTGGTGCAGGAAGTGGCACACCCGGAGGCCAACATCATCTTCGGCGCCGTGATCGACGACGCCCTGGGTGACGAGGCCCGCGTGACCGTGATCGCCGCAGGCTTCGACGACGTCAAGGCCACGTCGCCGTCCATGGACCAGTCGCAGCCTGCTCCGGCGCGTCCGGTGGCAGCTGCCCCGGCACCCGCCCAGGCACCCGCTTCGGCACCGGCGCAGCCCATGCACGCCGGCGTCGGCGCCTCCGGACTGAGCAACTGGGGCCAGCAGCGGCCCTCCGCTGTTCCGGCGGACTCCGGGTTCGACCTCGACCTGCCTTCCGTGGTCGAGCCGGACCTCTCCGGCCGCCACTCGGACGACCTGGATGTGCCCGACTTCCTGAAGTAGTCCCGGGCCTGCATTCAGCAAGCAGCAATCAGCACCATGGCACTGCCTCCGGCAGTGCCATGGTGCTTTCTAGGGTTACGGTGTTTGGTATGGCTTTTATGATGATTCCGTCTCCCACAGGGATGGTGCACTAAGTGTTCTCATGGCAAGCGGAGGTACGGCCCGGCGTCTGGGTGGCGTTTACTGACGTGGGAGCAGGCAATCTGGCGCTCCATGTCGGGGATGGCCCCGAGGCGGTGCATCAGCGCCGCAGGGCACTTGAGCAGGCCGCGGGCCTGGGCTCCCGCACCTTCCAGTACATGAACCAGGTCCATGGCCGCGAGGTGGCGGTCCTGCCGGCCGGGCAGCCTGCACCGGAGTCCGGCAAGGGTCCGGCGCCGACCGCCGACGCCATGGTCTCCACCGGCCAGCCAATGGCCGTTATGGTGGCGGACTGCGTACCGATCGTGCTCGCGGGGGAGGGCGCTGCCGGCGCCCCGGTGCTCGGTGTTGTCCATGCTGGCAGGCCCGGCCTGGCTAACGGGGTTGTGCCCGCGGCGGTGGCGCAGATGCAGGCGCTGGGAGCCACGGGCATCAGCGCCTGGATCGGCCCGTCCATCTGCGGCAAGTGCTACGAGGTTCCGGAGGGGATGCGCGCTGACGTCGCGGCCGTTGTCCCGGACGCCTGGTGCACCACCTCCCAGGGCACGCCCGGCCTGGACCTGCCCGCAGGGGTGCGCAGCCAGCTGGAGGCAGCGGGAGTGAGCGTCGAATACTCCGGCGGCTGCACGCTGGAGGACGCGGACCTGTACTCCTACCGTCGCAACAACCAGACGGGCCGGTTCGCCGGGCTGGTCTGGACTGCGCCCGCGGCAACGGGAGCAACGACGTGACCGCGCCCGCCGCGAACGGCGACCCGCGGCTCGCCGAGCTGCGCGGAAAGCTTGAGGCTGTCAGGCAGAGGATCGACGCGGCGGTAGCCGGCGCCGGGCGGCCGGGCCCTGCGCCCCAACTGATTGTTGTCACCAAGTTCCACCCGGCCGACGACGTCGCCCGGCTGGCGGCGCTCGGCGTTACCGACGTGGGGGAAAACCGCGACCAGGAAGCCGCCGGGAAAGCCGCCCGCCTGCACGAGTTGCCGCTGCGCTGGCACTTCATCGGCCAGCTGCAGAGCAACAAGGCTAAGTCCGTCGTGAAGTACGCCCACGCCGTGCACTCCGTAGACCGCGCCCAGCTGGTCACCGCGCTGGATAAGGCCGTGCTCGCCGAGCAGGACCGCACCGGCCGCGCCAACCTCGACTGCTACATCCAGGTCAGCCTCGACGGCGCCGCCGACGGCCACCGCGGCGGGGCGCTGCCTGCGGACGTCCCGGCGCTGGCCGGACTGGTGGCCTCGGCCGCCGGGCTGCGGCTGGCCGGCGTGATGGCCGTCGCGCCGCTGGGCGCCGCCCCGGACGCCGCATTCGAAAAACTCGCGGGGATCTCCGCCAGGCTCCGCGCCGACCATCCGCAGGCCACGGGCATTTCCGCCGGGATGAGCCAGGACCTCGAGGCCGCCATCCGTTTCGGAGCGACACACCTTCGAATTGGCTCCGATATTCTCGGTCCGCGCCCGGCGTTGGGGTAGGTTCAACGTATTGGAAGGTAATGGCGGGGATTCCAATGAAGTGATTCAGGTCAGTGACTCCAGTACTGTCAGGTCACTAAGCGGCCCGCACACGGACACGATTAGGAGTCGACCATGGCTGGCGCTCTGCGCAAGACAATGATCTATCTTGGGCTCGCTGACGGCGACGAACACTACGAGTCCGAGCATCACACACTGCACAAGGATGAGGACGATTCGATGGAGCACGACCGCGAGGAGCGCCGCGCCCCGGCCCCCATCCGCGAAGCCCCCCGGGACGAGCCCTACGCCGCTGAAGAGGAATACCGCGCACCCGTGACACCGATCAAGCGAGCGGCCGCGAGCCGCGAAGAAACCACCGGCCTCCGGCAGATCACCACGATCCACCCCCGGTCGTACAACGATGCCAAACTCATCGGTGAGAGCTTCCGCGACGGCATCCCCGTCATCATGAATGTCACCGACATGGGCGAAGCCGACGCCAAGCGCCTGGTCGACTTCTCCGCGGGCCTGGTATTCGGCCTGCGCGGCAGCATCGAACGGGTGACCAACAAGGTGTTCCTGCTCTCGCCGTCGTACGTCGAAGTGATTGGCGACGACAAGAAGGCCAGCGAAACGACGGCCTCCTTCTTCAACCAAAGCTAGTCCGGGATTCCGGTTCGGATGCCAGGCAGGGAAACCTGCCTGGCATCCGTGCTGACGGATCCGTGTTGGAATAGACGTGGTGGAATAGATGGGCAAACAGTCAGGCTACTGCGGTATCCGGAATGATCATGGAGATATGAGCTAACTCATGGGAATTGTTTTCGGACTCATCTATATCGCGCTGCTGCTGTTTTTCGTGGCCCTGATCATCCGGCTGATCTTCGACTGGGTTCAGATGTTCGCCCGGAGCTGGCGTCCGCGCGGTGTAGCGCTCGTCACCGCCCACACTGTCTACTCCGTCACAGACAAACCCCTCAAACTGCTCGGCCGGATCCTCCCGCCGCTGCGGCTCGGCGGAATCTCGCTGGACCTGGCGTTCCTGGTGCTCTTCCTGGCCGTGTCCGTGGCCATGGGAATCGCCAGGTACTTCACCTACGCGCAGCCGATCGCCACATGACCGGCCGGCGGACCACGACCGCCGGCCAAAAAGATAAAAACTCCGGTTTGACACTGCGGTGTTGAATTAGAGGAACCAGACCATATTTAGGTACCGTAGTTTTGACGGCCGGAAGGCCTACTGACTAACTAGACCAACGAGGTGACCAGATGGCTTTGACGCCAGAAGACGTTGTCAACAAGCGCTTTCAGCCGACCAAGTTCCGCGAGGGCTACGACCAGGACGAAGTTGATGACTTCCTGGACGAGATCGTCGTCGAACTGCGACGCCTGAACCAGGAGAACGACGAGCTCCGCAAGAAGCTCGCCGAAGCCGGTTCCGGCACGGCCGCCAGCTCCGCCGCTGGCGCTCCCGTTGTGGAGAAGGTGCCTGCACCCGTCAAGGCCGAGAAGGAAGACCGCGCCAAGGCAGAAGCCGAAGCAAAGGCCGCCGAAGCCGCTGAAGCCGCCAAGAAGAAGGAAGCCGAGAAGGCTCCCGCCCCGGCAGCAGCCCCGGCTCCCGTCGCCGCCACCGCGTCCGCCGAGTCCGCCGCAGGCCTGCTGGCCATGGCGCAGCAGATGCACGACAAGCACGTCTCCGACGGCGAGCAGCAGCGCGACAAGATCATCGCCGAAGCGCAGATCGAAGCCAGCAGCCTGGTCAACGACGCGCAGGAAAAGTCCCGCAAGATCCTTGGTGCCCTCGAGCAGCAGCGCTCCGTGCTGGAACGCAAGGTCGAGCAGCTCCGCGGCTTCGAGCGCGACTACCGCTCACGCCTGAAGGCCTACATCGAAGGCCAGCTGCGCGACCTGGACGCCCGTGGTTCGGTKGCGGCCCCCGAGGTCGAAGCCAACTAGGACGTTTTACCCGTATTCTGAAAGCCGGTGGCWGAGGACTCCTCCGCCACCGGCTTTTGGCATTAACCGCCGCCTCCCGGCCTCCCTCGCGGGAAGCGCCCGCCGGTGGTACGCCTCAGCCACCACCGGCACCGGAACGAAAGCACTATGACTGACGCACCAACCCCAGACGCCGCCCAGCCCGCGGACGCCGCCCAGCCCGCTCCCGTGGAAGCACTGCCGACGCGCCGGCCGCGGCGGGCGACGCTGCTCACCCTTTTCGCCGGGTTCGCGGTGTTCGCCTACG
>NZ_JBFTNO010000207.1:0-5613 GCF_056397525.1 Arthrobacter sp. 05L45_2
GCCGTGATCCGTGCGGAGTACTCGTTGACCGGGTTGGGGAACGCGAAAACCTTGCCCCAATCGATGCCGCCCGGTGCGTCGGCCGCGGGTGCCTGGTCCGCCCGGACAGGTGGCTGGATGAGTTTGCTCATCATTCAAGGCTAGGAGCGGGCCATGGCCGGGCGAAATGTTTATTGCGTCGTATGACCTGGGCGCAGCCGCCCGAACGCCTCAGGGCGCGTAGTGTCCGCCGACCATCTGGAGGAACTCGCCCTCGGAAAGAACTTCGATCCGTTGGCCGCGGTCGTGCAGTTCCAGGACGCGGCGCGCCTTGCCCGTCAGGCGGCCTGAGCGAAGGTCAGCCGCGACGAAGCCGTCCCCCACCACCAGGACAGTTGTGCGGGCCGTGACCCGGCTTTCCGGCCGCGCACCCAGCTCGGCGGAACGCAGCTTGGCCTCGGGCCGCGGAATGGCGAGTTCGCCGGTGAACACCACGGTCTGGCCGAAAAGGGGGTGGCCCGGTTCTGCCCCGGCGTTCGGCACGGGGTTGGCACCCTCCTCCGGCCAACCAGGCCGGAACGCCCGCGCGGCCGACGCCGCGCCTGCCCCGGCAGCCAGCGCTTCGAGCGCGGACCTCGTCGCCTTGGACAACGGGTCGGTCCGGGGGTCGAACGCGGGCTGGCGGGATACCATCAGCCCCAGTGAGAGGTACAGTTCGGCGATGCTGGCGGCGCCGTTGCGGGCCGCGATATCGATCAGGATGCCGGCGCAGGCCCGGGCGTCCTCGGCCGCGTCGTGGTGGTTGACCAGCGGGACACCGGCCTCCTCCGCGGCGTAGGGCAGCGAGTTGGACACCAGGGAGTAGCAGCGCCGGGAAAGCATCACCGTGCAGACGAAGTCGTAGGCGGGCCCGGGCARCCCGGAGACTTCCAGGCCGGAACGGATCACACCGAGGTCGAAGGCGGCGTTGTGGGCGGCGATCACGTCACCGCCAATGAAGGCGCCGATCTCGGGAAACAGGTCACCGAAGCGGGGCAGCCCGGCCACCTGCTCGGGCCGGATGCCGTGGATACGGACGTTGTTGTGGTCAAAGGCGTCATGGTTCGCCGGCGGCCGCATCAGCCACGACGCTTCCTCGACGACGACGCCGCCACGGACCTTGGTGAGGCCGACGGCGCACGGCGAGCCGCGGAAGCCGTTCGCGGTCTCGAAGTCGATCGCCGTAAAGTCCAAACCCACGGTCCAACTTTAGCGCCGGATCCGGCCCTACCCGGTCAAGTACCCTAGATAGGTGAACCCAAATACCCTGCACTTCGCCGTGACCACCCTCGGAGGCGCCGGACCGGTCCAGCCGCAGATGGCCTCGTTCCTGCCCGACTGGYTGAACCCCCAGRTCTTCCTCGCCGACCCGGCCCTCGCACCGTGGGTAGTGGTGCTGGTCTGCGGGATCATCTTCGCCGAAACCGGGTTGCTGGTCGGTTTCTTCCTGCCGGGCGACTCCATGCTGTTCACCGCCGGGCTGCTGGTCGCCACTGACACGATCAAGTTCAACATCTGGGCCCTTGCGGCGCTGATCATCGTCTCCGCGATCATCGGCAACCAGACCGGCTACCTCATCGGGTCCAAGGCCGGCCCGGCGATCTTCAACAAGCCTGACTCCAAGCTGTTCAAACGCGAAAACGTCGAAAGCGCGCACGCCTTCTTCGAGAAGCACGGCGGCAAGGCGCTCATCCTGGCCCGCTTCGTCCCCATCATCCGGACCTTTGTCCCGGTGATTGTCGGCGTGGCGCAGATGAGCAAGCGGAAATTCTTCATCTTCAACGTCATCGGCGCCGTGCTCTGGGGCGGCGGCGTCACGCTGCTGGGCTTCCTGCTCGGCGACACGGTGCCGTGGGTCCGGAACAACCTGGACATCATCTTCATCGTGATCGTGCTGCTCTCCGTCATCCCGATCGGCATCGAGGTCATCCGCGGCCTCATCGCCAAGCGCCAGGCCGAGAAGTACGGCACCGGCGTGGTCGAGGAATTCATCGAGGAGCACGAGCCCGAAGACGAGCGCAAGACGCCCTAGCCCTAACCCTGCAGTGACCAGCGGCCACGCCAGCCCGGCTACCTGCCCGCCAGCGCCTCGACGATGGCCGGCAGCAGCGCCCGGAAGGCGTGGCCGCGGTGGCTTATGGCGTTTTTCTCCTCCGCGCTGAGTTCGGCGCAGCTGCGGTCCAGGCCGCTCGGCTGCAGCACCGGGTCGTAGCCAAAGCCCCCGGCCCCGCGCGGCTCCCGCAGCAGCGTGCCTTCGAGCTGGCCGTACTCCACCACTTCTCGCGCACCCCCGGACGACCCCTCCGGTACGGCCAGGGCCGCTGCGCAGACAAACGCCGCGCCGCGGTGCCCGTCCGGGACGTCGGAAAGCTGGTTCAGCAGCAGCTGGAGGTTGGCGGCGTCGTCCCCGTGCCGCCCGGCCCAGCGCGCCGAGAAGATGCCCGGCGCCCCGCCCAGGACGTCCACGGCCAGGCCGGAGTCGTCGGCGATGGCGACCAAGCCCGTGGCTTCCGCCACGGCCCGGGCCTTGAGCAGCGAGTTCTCCGCGAAGGTCACACCGGTTTCGGCGACGTCGGGGGCACCGACGGCGCCCGCGTCCACCACCTGCGTGTCGACGTCGATTCCCGGCAGCTGCCCGCGCAGCAGCTCCCGCAGTTCCCGCAGCTTGCCCTGGTTGTGGGTCGCCAGCACCAGGACCGGAGTGGCCGGGGACTCGGGGACAGCGCCGCTCACGGAGCCTCGGCCAGGGTTTCGCGCTGGATCGCGGCGAGCTGCTCGGTGCCCAGCAGGGCCAGGTCCAGCAGCTTGTTGAGTTCGTCGCGGTCGAACGGCGCTCCCTCGGCGGTGCCCTGGACCTCGACGAACTTGCCCGAACCGGTCACCACAACGTTCATGTCCGTCTCGGCGCGGACGTCTTCGACGTAGGGCAGGTCCAGCATCGGAACGCCGTCGATGATCCCGACCGAAACAGCGGCGATGGTGTCCACCAGCGGCTGGGCGTTGCGGGCGATCAGCTTGTTTTCCCGCGCGAACCGGATCGCCTCGGCAAGGGCGACGTAGGCGCCGGTGATGGCAGCCGTCCGGGTGCCGCCGTCGGCCTGCAGGACATCGCAGTCCAGCACGATCGTGTTTTCGCCCAGGGCCTTGGTGTCGATGATCGAACGCAGCGAACGGCCGATCAGCCGGGAGATCTCGTGGGTACGGCCGCCAATCTTGCCCTTGACGGACTCGCGGGCGGAGCGGGTGTTGGTGGCCCGCGGCAGCATGGCGTATTCGGCGGTGACCCAGCCGCGGCCTTCACCCTTCAGCCAGCGCGGCACGCCCTCGGTCAGCGACGCCGTGCACAGCACCCGGGTGTTGCCGAACTCGATCAGGGCCGAGCCCTCGGCCTGCTTGGACCAGCCGCGGGTGATGCTGATCGGGCGGAGCTGGTCGGGGGTGCGGCCATCGGCGCGGATGACGGGGGTGGTGAGCGCTTCGGAAGTCATGCCCTCCAGCATATCGACTCGGCGCCGGCCCTCCGCCCGGCGGTGTGCTCAGACGGTGTAGTGCACGCCCGCGACGGCGACGGCCACGTGCTGGCCGAAGACCGCTTTGGCCTCGGCGGTGACGGTGGTCTGGGAAGTCCAGACGGGGATGTGCGTGAGCAGGAGCCGCCGCGCCCCGGCGGCCACGGCCGCCTCGCCGGCACGTTTGCCGGTCAGGTGCACGTCCTTGATGTCGTCGTCGCGGCCTTCCTCGAACGCGGCTTCGCACAGGAACAGGTCAGCGTCCCGGGCCGCGTCCTCGAGCCCGGCGCAGGAGTCCGTGTCGCCCGAGTACCCCAGCACCCGGGTCACCGGAGTGCCGTCCTTGTCCGGTTCCGTGACCTCCACCCGCAGGGCGTAGGCCTCCTCCACGGGATGGTTCACCGCGAAGGGGGTGACCGTGAACGGGCCCACCGTCACCGGCTTGCGCTCGGACCAGTTGCTGAAGTCGAATTCCTCGTGCATCCCCGGGTCCAGGTCCAGGCCATAGGCGGTGGCCATCCGGTCGGCCGTGGCGGCGGGACCCCAGACCGGGATCCGGCCGCGTCCCCAGCCGCCCGGCTTCCAGCGGACGGCAACGTGGAGCCCGCACAGGTCCATGCAGTGGTCCGGGTGCAGGTGGGTCAGGAAGATCGCGTCGATATCCTCGAGGTCGGTGTAGCGCTGGATCGCTCCCAGCGCGCCGCTGCCGAGGTCGAGCACGATCTTCCAGCTCCGCTCGCCGTCGTGCGCGGTCAGCAGGTAGCACGACGCCGGTGAGCCGGGCCCCGGGAAAGATCCGGTACAGCCCACGATGGTCAGTTTCACCGGCCGGACCTCCGCAGGTCCGCCAGCTGCGGGGCATCGGCGGAAACAAAGTTGGAGATCCGTGGCCGGTCGGCGCCCGCCTGGGCGGCGGCGATCATTTCCGGCGTGATCCGGGCCAGGCTGCCGGTGGGGTACTGAGCRGCGACGTGGTCCACGTGCCGGACGCTGAGGACCTCGGGGCCGAGGAACCTGCGCGCGAGGTGCTCGAACTGGGCGGCATCACCTGTGGCGATGAAGTTGTGCTCCGGGGCGGTGGTTCCGGTCCGTTCAAGTCCGCGCGAGGCGAGGGCCCGGTAGACGTCCTTCGCCGTTTCCTCGGCGCTGGAGACGAGGGTGACGTCCTCGCCCAGGACGAAGGAGATCACCCCGGTCAGCAGCGGGTAGTGGGTGCAGCCGAGGACCACGGTGTCCACGCCGGCCGCCGTGAGCGGGGCCAGGTATTCACGGGCGACGGCGAGCAGCTCGGGGCCGGTGGTGATCCCTGCCTCGACGTACGGGACGAAGGCCGGGCAGGCGGCGGAGGTGATTTCCAGGTCCGGCGCGGCGGCGAAGGTGTCCTCGTAGGCGCGGGAGCCGACGGTCGCGGAGGTGCCGATGACGCCGACCCTGCCGTTGCGGGTGGCGGCGACGGCGCGGCGCACGGCCGGCTGGATCACCTCGATGACGGGGATGCCGTACCGCGCGGTGTACCGTTCCCGGGCGTCGCGGAGCACAGCAGCGGACGCGGAGTTGCAGGCGATGGTGAGCAGCTTGACGCCGGAATCGACCAGTTCGTCCATGACCCCCAACGCGTTGGCGCGCACCTCGGCGATGGGCAACGGGCCGTACGGGCCGTTGGCGGTGTCGCCGACGTAGAGGATGGACTCATTGGGCAGCTGGTCAATGATGGACCGCGCCACGGTAAGGCCGCCGACGCCGGAGTCGAAAACGCCGATGGGGCGCTCCCCCGGCAGGGATTTCCCGGCGCTGCCCGCTGCGGTCTGCGCCGCAGCGCCCGCCGCCTGATCCGTGCTCGATGCTGAAGTCATGATTATTCGAGGATAGGGCTTCGCTACAAGTGCGGCCATCACATTGTGTCCAGCAACTCGTGTCTGATAGGTCACACCCCGCACCGCGCAGGGGTACCGGCCGCGGCTACGCCTCGAGCGAGGCCAGCATCGCCTGGACCAGGGATTCCTGCAGCCAGGTGGTGAAGTTGTAAACCAGTGCCAGGTAGCTCTCCACGTCCTCGGCCTGCGACCAGTCCTGCATCCGGTGGACG